>SMWS01000126.1 GCA_004356685.1 Deltaproteobacteria bacterium | reverse complement strand
GCCTTCGTCAAAGAAAGGTATAAACTCGTCTTCATTGGTAAATGGATTTGTTGCCGGAAGAACAGTCTGGTCTGATGGAGTATTTTCTTGGAGTTCACCGGCGTGGAATGCATGTATGGCGCCGCTGTTAGAACCTATATACAGAGCCGAAGTTCTTCTTATAAACCTGTTTACAAAATTAGAAAATCCAGTATCGAAGAAAAAAGGATTTGGCGAAGAAACAACTACAGGCGTTGAATGAAACAAATCACCCAGGCGCACAGAGCAATTTTCAAAGCCTCCGGAAGGATTCACGTCTAAATCAAAACAATCACAACCAATTACATCTTTTTCAGTATCTGCTGGACAACTACCAAAATCAGGCTCACCAAGCGCATCCGCCGAAGGAATAATGCCTGTAGCACCGCTAAAAAATCTTACGATCTCGTCTCTTAAACAATCTTTTACGCAGGTTTTACATGTCTGATCGGTAACGCCCAGTTCACACGCTTCGCCAACACCCGATGGACAGTTGCTTGTACATAATGCAGGAATAGCAAGGTCACCATCGGGATCGACATCTGCATCGCTTATAGAAAAGTGCTCAGGGGTAAGAGCGGTTATCACCGTTGGAAAAAGCTGATCCGAAAACGGGATTCTTTCTCCAATAAACCTCAGACCTTCCGAACTTGTATCCAGTTCTGCAGAATCAATCATTGTAGGATCAGGGGGATCAGGATCAAACTTTATAGTAAAAATTTTCCTCTCATCGCCTATAAGATCCCTTTCTGCAAGTTTCTTTCCAGCCTCCCAAAAATACTCTCGTGCATTAACACCAAGTCCACCTATATCATCAAAAATGTTTAGTGCCTCCACCGTTGCAGCATCGCTTAAGTCCTCACCAGGATTAGGTTTTCTGACTATAACCTTGCCTCCCGGATTAGCCGGGTCGTCAACAAACCCGTAGAGTGCCAGGCGCCCCTGCCAGATAGGCTCTCCCAACCGTGGCTGTAAAACAGTAAGGTAAATCCTGTCGCGCAGGAATACAGCAGTAGAAGAAGCAGGGGCTGTAGGAGAACCACCAGAGATAGCAAAGCTTTCAACAAATGTAAATATTGTCTGAAGGGCATTGAATAGCTCCTCAGGGTTACTTACAAAGAAGGCAAACTCTTCATTCTCAAAAGGTTCTCCAACAGGAAATGGATCTCCAGTATTAAAAAAGGCGTTGAAAAAAATACTCTCGCCACCGATATGACAATGAGCTCCGGAATTGGGAGCGGTGATGAATCGATTCTCATTAGGAGTTAAGCAACCCTGTAATGTCGCATTAGTTGGATTTGTACTAAGACCATCCGTGCGCGCCAATGCTTTGAAAGGATCGAATACACTTCCGCCTGAGAGCAAACTGTTTATACTAACGCCAGGAGTAATACTACCAATTGGATTCTCGTGCTGAATTATTCCTGTTGTATGAGTTCCGCCAGCAAGAGCCATAGCGTTTAAAGTTCTTTTCCCCTGTATATCGTTTATCCCCATACCGATTACAAAGGTAAGAACTTCACTTTGTATCTGCTGTCCGTCGTTTGTAAATGGATTTCTTACGTAGTGTGTTCTTAGATTGCTCACAGCCTGGATAGAACTTCTACGGTTTGCATTACCCGTTATTGCCGGAGTCGTAGAACATGAACCAGATAATTCACCACAATCCCCGGACCTGGTATCCTCACCGTCTGAGATCAAAATAACAAACTGCGGCCTGCATAATACTGCCGGGTCGGTTTGAAGCTCGCTTTTAAAGGCGCTTATAGCATCTGGTCTGAAGCCTGAAGAACTGCTGCTGTTGTCATCAAAACCCATGGCTCTTGCAAGAGGTGTACGACCCCCGGCATTACGGCAGTCGTAGAAATCCCAGACATTTTGCAGAGCCTGCGCGGTATCTCCTGCAAACCCACCTGAACTAATAGTTGCGCTGGAACCTGAAAAGATCATCGACCTAAACCTCATTTCTAAAGCCTGAGCATCGTCAGAAGTCAATACATCTATAAGATCTATGTCGCTTGCACCGGTAATTGGAAGCTGGTCAGGGTCTCCAGACGAACAATCTCCGGAAATCCCACTTACATCGCGAAACGGAGTGTACATAAAATCCTTACAACTTATAGATGAGTTTACTCCGTCAAATATCATATTCGTATCATCGCACATTAAATCATCAAGAGAATCGTCGGCATCCAAAAAGTCAAAGATTGTGCTTAGAGCTCCATCCATGCGTGTGCTTCCGTATATGCCTCTTGAACACAATTCACCTGATGTACAGGGCTGAACTGTGGGCTGTATCCTCGTGGATGCTCCAACGCAGGAGTCCCCGTGAGAGTCGGTGATACCATCGCTGCTAGCGTGGCACAGCGAGTCGAACGTCGAGCAGCAGTTCCCTAACTGGCAATCACTGCTGAGCGAGCAGGCCGAGTGCTGCGGCGTCGTACCCCCGCCGAAAGTACTCCCTCCCAAACAGGCCTCGAAGTTAGCTTTTTCAGTATCTGTATTGCAGGATTTATTAGTTCCACCACAGTTTGCAGCTGCACAATTGAGAGGAAAATTAGATGAATCTGCAACATTAGCCAGCTGTAGCGCGTGAACTTCAAGCGACGCCGCAGCACGGGCGCGCTCAAGACTTGAACCACATTCTATTAGGGGATTAACGGTAATACCCCCATCTCGTAAACAGGCATTGGGAATAACTGTATTATATAAATCGTTAATATTAATTACCGAGGAATATGTATCTTCAATACAGCCAACGAACTGCGCAAAATCTGTGGGTTGTTCGCATGCGCCGACCTGACCGGTACATGCTATACTTCCACAGGGATTTGTTCCAGAGGCGTTGCCCATGCAATGGACTCTTGCGAAATTTGTGTCTACATTTTGGAAGGTGTTGCATGCATTTATAACACTACCCCTTGGATTATCACCATTTATTGACACCAACCTGTCCCAGTTTCCTATCTGGGCACCCGTAAAGTTATCTGCCATGGAAAGAGAACCATCCAGAACAAAAAGAACATTGGGATTACTACCAATAAATTCGGAGATAAGGATATTAAGATCTTCTACCTCGTTATGAATAATAGGATCGCTCAGTGAATCGTTTATTAAAAAATGCCCGCCTGAAAAAAACAGGGCAAATAACCCAAGAAGTAATATCTTTATTCTAAAAATCCTTTTGTTTAAATAAATTTTGTAAATTTTAGTAAACATTGCTTCCCCCTGATGGTAAAAAAGTTTCTATACCTACAGAAATCTGAACTCCAGTATTTAAATTGGAATCCTTATCATCTTTATCCCTGTCTCGTGAATCCTTCCCCATTACTTCAAAATCAAAAGCCGCCGCCACAGGCGCGCCCTTTCCGCCGGAAGGAAGCATTGTGTGTGCCAGAGGTCTCGAAATAGACTTCACACCCTCCGGAATATTGACAAAAGGAAGGGTGTTGCTGCCATTATTAACAAAGAACCTCGGACCTGACCTGCAAACAGAGCCACCAGGAAGAGTCATGGTAAAAGGCTCGGCTTGACCAATTATCTGCAGAGCTACTAGAGTTTCTATTCCTTCAATCTCAAATTTCTGCCTTGCTTCGACTACACACCTCTCAGCAGCCAGAAAAGACTCTTCGCCGGCCTTATAGTTAGTCATTGTTTGAAAATCAGTGTTTGATACAAAGGAAATCGAAACAGCCATAATAGAAATAATTAATAAAGTTACAAGAGCTAAAGCTAACGCGATCCCCTGTTCCGATTGTCTTTGTTTATTGATATTATTAGGTCTCATTTTTTATAATAGTTCTCCTTTCTTCATATTCATTATCCAATGTCCTCCCTGGATAAATTTCTTAGATAAACCGTGGTAGTAAAAACTTTATAGATAAACCCCTCGCCAAGAGAAGAATCGCTTGTTGGAATTAACAACCTGTCTCCGATTTCCGGAAGATTCTTAGGCGGAGGAAAACTTCCGCTCATAAGCTTGGGTTTTAATCTCGATCTGACAACCAGGTATATCTGAACTGTTTTTGTGTCCCTTATCCTGCTAATATTAAGACCGCTCCCCTGCGCACTTGAATCAGCCAGAGTTGGATCAGTAAAATCAGTAAACGCTTTTGGAGGAGAAGAAGAATCATTTGGTACACCAATTTTTGTGGTGCTTCCGTCCGTATCCTGAAGATTAAACACAAACTGCATATCAACAATACCAGGAGAATTTGCACCCCCGGCTATAGCAAATGATGAAACCGGAGTACTAGGATCAGTTGCCATCAATAATTCCAGATTAGCAGTATCTACAGAAAATCGTCTGTACTTCACAATCGTCATTTCGGAAGAAAGAGAAGAAATACGTGGTATAAAAAAATTGGATATAAAATCATCAAGATCAGCAAAGTCTGAGACTTTAGCTTTAAAATTCTGTTCAATTATCGAATTTATATCATTAAACTCGAGAGTATTGGTATTTATAATGTTATCGACTTTTAAAATTGCGCCGCATTTTGTGCACAGTTTAGGATTATCAGAACAAGTTATTAGACCGGTCGGATCACAAAGAACAATACGGGACCAGAATCCTATAAGATTAGTTTCATCCGATTGTATCAATGTTTTGTCAAACCATCTTTGCGGTATTGTTATTCGTAAAGGACTACCAGTAGTTACAACTGTAATATCTGCTGCTACCGAAGGGAAATCTTCACTATCATCTGCGTTTAATGAAAAACCTCTTGTTTTATCCCATGTATATATCTCAATGCAATCAGGGGGGGATAAAATGCTTTCATCCTGATCAGTAACCCCGTCACAATCAGGGCTGCCGCCATTAACAAACCTGATAGAATTATTTTTTGCCAGCCGTGCGCCTGCGTTCCTTATTTCAGTGGCAATTAAGTCTAGAGCATTCCTGCCTAATTGGTCAACATTTACTGCCTCCTGAGTCAGTATGAACTGCCTCTGCTGCTGTATGAAAGCGAGCATCATTGCTGATATTATTACCGAAAATATCGCAATAGAAACGAGTAGTTCAACTAAAGTGAATCCTTTTTTGTCGTTTGAATCCATAGTCCTGTCCTTAAGGTAAATGAGGAACTCTTACGTTTATCCAGCCTGTTGGATTTGATGAAATGGTTCCATTTTCATTGTAATTATCTAAATGTGCAGTAACTTCAAACGACTGAGCAACCAAGGTATCTTTTAAAAGTACTGACAAGCCTGAATCGCGAAATTGCTCTTTAGATTTAACACCGTACATGATAGATAAAGTCAAAATGGTAATGCCATCTACCACAACGCTATTTGTGTCAACATCTTTTACCAATATCATCGCTTCTGTTCCGAATGAATCTAATGTGGTTTGACAAGTTGTTTGATTGGTATAAATAAGATTTTCAGGATCGAAATCATTTATATCTATGATTGAACAAGTTTTTTCATTTCCAACAACAGGGTTAGGCGTAAAAGCCGTTAATGGATCACATGGACATTGAGTACATCCAAATTTCGTAGAATCCCCACAATATGTATAATCGGGCGTTCTTTGTGCTATTGTATCCAGAAGCACCAGAATGTTCAGCTGATGCATTTTCTTTGCTTTTGCCAAATCGGAATCATTAGCAAATTGCACAATGTTAGTTGCGATTGTACCTGCTTCTGCTCTCTGTTTCTGAAGTATAGATAGAAATTGCATCTGGGATAATGCAATAAAACCTGTACTCATAATGAGTATAGCTATTAATACCTCTAGGATAGTAAATCCCGATTGTTTAGACATATTTTCCCTGCATCCTATAATTTTAATATTGCAAATTATATGCCACTTCAAGTATAAAAGATAACATATTGTATCTATTAGACAATATTTACTTACTGTACTACTTTACTCGTATAGCGTGTGAACAATCTTTCACAAAAGTGCGCAATATTTTGCACTATCTAAGACTAGGTAAAATGATAGTCTATATTTTATGATTTGTATAGTACCTTTATTTCAAAAGGTAAATATATAAATTAGAGTTTAGACAGGCTTTTGATATATTAATTCTGATGCCCTTATGATTTAAAAATAAATCTTAATTCGGTATATAAAATAGAGTGGAATATATAACCTTATATTTTTTGGAAAAGATTTGCGCCTTTTACAACTTTAGACTGGGCAGAAAGCACGCCCCATTTCTTAGCCTCGCCGATACCATTGTCTTCAACGCTCATATCACACCCAATTTTTTGCAAAATATCTGATGCAGTGCTCGGCATAAAAGGATAGATTAATATAGAAATTACCCTTATTGATTCACAACAGTTATATAGAATCGTACCCAGTCTCCCGGTTTCACCTTTTTTAGACAAACTCCATGGTGCTGTATCATCTATATATTTATTTAGTAGTGCTATAAATTCCCAAATTGAAAAAAGCGCCTTACTAAATGATACTTCTTCCATAAAATTCATATATTGAGTGGCAGTATCTGCTGCTTTATTTACTACCTTATCATCAATAGTCTCAACTTGGGCGGCAGCAGGAATAAGGCCATCAAAATATTTTTCGACCATCCCAAGGGTTCTGCTTACAAGGTTTCCAAGGCCATTTGCAAGATCGCCGTTTATCCTGCCAATCAGAGAATCCCTTGAGAAATCTCCGTCCTGCCCAAATGGTATTTCTCTGAGCAGAAAATATCTAAAAACATCCACCCCAAACTCTTCGGCAATTTTATAGGGATCAATCACATTGCCAAGTGATTTAGACATCTTCTCTCCCTCTATAGTCCACCAGCCATGGGCAAAAACTGTTTTTGGAAGCTGCAAGCCAGCAGACATAAGAAATGCCGGCCAGTAGACTGCATGGAATCTCAGAATATCTTTTCCTACAAAATGAAAATCCGCAGGCCAGTATTCACCGACCATCTTTTTGTTATCAGGATATCCGAGTGCCGTCAGGTAGTTGGTAAGAGCATCGAACCACACATAAATCACGTGTTCATCATCACTCTCTATGGGAATGCCCCACGAAAACGAGGTTCTGCTTATGCTCAAATCCCTGAGTCCCCCTTCTACAAAACTTATTACTTCGTTTCTTCTGTTTTCTGGTTTTATAAAATCAGGATTATTTTTATAGTAATCCAGCAGTTTTTGCTGGTATTCCGATAGTTTAAAGAAGTAGCTTTTCTCTTTTACTCTCTCTATAATCGGCCTCTTTGACTGAGAAAGTTCCATAAACTCTTCATACTGAGAATCTGTTATATACGCCTCGTCTCTTACGTCATACCACCCCTCGTACTCTCCGAGATAAATATCTCCTTTTCCATGAATAGTTTTAAATATTTCGTTTACTGCTTTTTTATGCCTTTGCTCGGTAGTTCTTATAAAATCATCATTGCAGATGTTTAAAACCTTCCAGAGATCCTTAAACCTGACTACAACTTCATCAGCAAGCTCAATGGGCTTTTTACCTGACTGTTTTGCGGTTCTTTCAATTTTTTGCCCGTGTTCATCAGTACCTGTTAGAAAAAAAACCTTTTCTCCGCATATTTTTTTATATCTTGCCATCACATCGGCAGCAATTGTGGTGTATGCATGCCCAATATGGGGGACATCGTTCACATAGTAAATCGGCGTTGTAATATAAAATGACTTACTCAATTTTTATAGACCATCCTTAAATTTAAGCTTGGGCAAATTTAATTATTAAATTTTCCAAGACATATTGTTTATTCACATTTCTGTGGAAAAGTGAGACCCAGGCTTCTTCTAAAAATGACCTTAATTCTAATATGTGCTCAGCAGACCATCTTTCAGAAAGCTTCTTCGAAATCTCATAGAAATCCTTATGTACTAGATTTTCATCACTAATATTTGATTTCAAATATAAAATATCTTTTAACCACATAAAAAGTATTTCAAAAAATATCTTAAGATGATCATGTTCTTTTGAAGATTTCTGAGAAGCTATACTATCAACAAACTCTAAAAGCTCAACCGCACTATCTTTTTTTAGTTCAGATATCTTTTCGATTATTCTTTTTCTTTCAGAAATAAGTTCTTCATCTAAAAGTATTGCTTTTGCTAAACTGCCCTGTGAAAGCTTTACAGCAATAGCGTACCTATCTTGTGAGAGTTCACCTTTTTGCTTTATACAATCTTCAATCACTTGATCGCTTAACCTGAAAAACTCTAACCTCTGGCATCTCGAAATTATCGTTTTTAACAATTGCTGGGGCTTTGAAGAAATTAAGATTATTACCGCCTCACCTGGAGGTTCTTCAAGCGTTTTAAGAAAAGCGTTCTGGGCATTTGTATTCATAGCCTCTGCATCATTCACTATCGATACTTTATATTTGCCCTCATAAGGCTTTAGATAAATCAAATCCTCTATTTGCTCTCTTATCTGTTTTACTTTAATTTCCGATGAATCTTCGCACTTAACAAGAGTAACATCAGGATGGTTGGAACTGTCAATTTTCAGGCAGGAGGAACACTCGCAAACACCCCCCGGGGTTTCTTCAAGTCTATCATTTTTTCTTTTACAGTTAAGTAATTTGGCAAATTCCAATGCTATCAGTCTTTTTCCAATACCCTCCTGACCGTAGAAAAGATAAGAATTTGCTACCCTTCCTTTTTCTATTGACTTTAGTAAAAATTCCTTTTGAAAATCGTGGCCTAATATGTTGATAAAACTCATTTAATAACTCTTTAGTTAATTTTATTATCTATAACGCTCTTAATTTCTTCTGCTATAATTTCAACTTGTCGATCAGCATTTATCAGTTTTATTCTTTGTGGCTGTTGTTTGCAAAGCTCCAAAAAACCATCTCGTACTCGCTTATGAAAAGCTACGGATTCAGAGTCGAATTTGGTTTTATTCTTCCTTGCCCCTATCCTTTGCAGACCACAATTAACTGGAAGGTCGAGCAAAAAAGTGATATCGGGAATAACTCCCAAACACGACTTCATAACCATTGCAGCCACTAAATCCCTTTCATTATCTCTTCCAATTCCCTGATACACAAGGGTTGAGTCATGGTACCTGTCGCAGATTACAATCTCCCCATTATCAAGTTTAGGTTTTATATATCCCTTTACGTGGTTAACCCTGTCAGTACAAAATAGACAAAGCTCAGCAAATGGGTCTAGGGTAATCTCCCTATCATCCAGCAAAACATTTCTTATCAGTTCCCCCAGCTTACCCCATCCGGGTTCTCTGGTCAGGTTGACTTTTAAACCTTTTGCAGACAAATACTCTTCAACAAGTATTGCCTGAGTGCTTTTGCCGCTTCCTTCTATACCTTCAAAAGTTATAAACATTTAGACATGAAAAGTAACTTAAAGAGCCAAAAATAACAATGAATATTTTGTAATTTTCAGGATGGAAGAATAATCATAAAACAGAATTGCAGAACTAAAGAGTTTGGCTTTATTAATTATTTATGAAACACTTACACAGGTACAGCACGATTCTTAAACGTATTCCGCTTTAATTTTAAAGGTCTATCCAACTTAAATATAAGCAATATATTTAAGTTATTAACTGAAATTAATAAATTAAAGATACAAATGTATCGTAATTAGTTAATACTTAAAAGTTAAAATAATATTGCTATAATATTCTTAAGT
>SMWS01000125.1 GCA_004356685.1 Deltaproteobacteria bacterium | reverse complement strand
TTTATGTACGTCGCTTATATACACCTCGCCCTTAAGGTGTACTCCTATTATGAGAGCTAAGTTGAGTCCGGTTCTGTTTTTCGAAATCAAGACTTTACAAATAGTTTAATTCAAAATCAATACATTGGAAATTATTATTGGCGCTAAATCACATTGTATTTATGAAGATATTATTTGCAAACCATATCTCAAGTTGCACAAGTTAGAGGAACAGGGATTGCAAAACGTAAACCAAATTATATCATTACCAAATAGGAATAAGTTTCCTGAAGAATATATTTTTTCTTTAAAAATCAACTACCTTCATTAATTAAATTAGGGCAGTTATTAAATAAAATATACAGTTCTAAATCAGTATATTACGACATGAATATTTATACTTTAAAAAAGAACGGATGAACCTTTTAAAATACATAACACATCGTTTATGAATGCGGATCAAATAGCCATACTGCTGATTATCGTGATGACTTTTATTCTTTTTATTTGGGGGCGTTGGCGGTACGATATTGTCTCAATTATTGCTTTAGGAACTTTATTCATTGCTGATCAGATCCTGGGTGGACAAACATCAAATTTGATCCTCGATGAAACAAATTTATTTATTGGCTTTGCGCATCCGGCCGTTATAACAGTAGCCTTAGTCCTTATAATCAGCAGGGCTCTGGGAAATGCGGGTGTAGTTGAATTGATCTCTCGTCAAATAGCCCCATTTTCCAAGCATCAAGTCACACATATCTCGAGCCTGAGCGGAGTAGTCGCAATCCTTTCAGCAATCATGAACAATGTTGGAGCACTTGCTTTAATGCTGCCGGTTGCACTTAAAAGTTCCTTAAAGCGAAACCGATCACCCAGCATTCTTTTGATGCCATTGGCATTCGCCAGTATTCTGGGAGGAATGATAACCATGATAGGTACTCCACCCAATATTATCATTGCAACTTTCCGGGAAACCCAACTCATAGATTTGAAAGCGAGGGCGCTTGAAGATGTGAATTCTCTCGCTGCACTATATTTTAAAGGTCAAAACATTGATGTGGAGCAATTTCAGCCAGAAGCATTTGCCATGTTGGATTTCAGTCCGGTTGGAGGGGCAATAGCAGTGCTCGGTGTATTGTTCGTAGCCCTGATCGGTTGGCGTTTGATACCAAAAACATCTTATAAAAAACCCGGGGCAGAATCACTTTTCTCAATTAATGATTACGTAACAGAAATTCGGATTCCTGGTAAAAGCAGCTTCATTGGTCTAAAAATTCACGAGATAGCAAAATTCACAGAGGAAAGGCTCACCATATTTGGATGGATAACCGAAGATGGAAATGTTGATACTCCCATGCAAAATCATATCATTGCAGAAGGAGACAGGTATCAAATAATGGCTGATCCTGTTGACCTTAAGGTGATGATGGATGAGTACGATCTACGGTTTATAAAGTTAATGCGTGAACGTATTGATAGTTTGAAAGGCAAACACACCACTTTTAAGGAAGTTTTAATAAAACCAGATTCACCCCTGGAGAATCGCGATCGGAATTACTTGCGTAAGCGCACCTCCAATACCTTGATACTGATGGCTGTTGCCCGACAGGGAGAACCCATCCGTAAGCGGCTTGGCAATGTGGTTTTTCGAGTGGGTGATGTTTTGCTGCTGCAAGGCAGTGCTGATAATCTTGATGACAATATCAGCTCCCTTGATCTCCTGCCGCTGGCTGAAAGAGATGTAACCGTGGGTGTTTTTTCTAAAGTATGGTTGGCATTATTGATCTTTGGCTCAGCAATCGCCTTAAGTATTTTCGGTATCCTGCCAATCACATTGGCTTTTGTGGGAGCCGTTTTGGCGTATGTTTTTACCGGCATACTTCCTGTTCGCGATATATACAGCCAAATAGATTGGCCAATTATCGTGTTACTGGCAGCCATGATTCCTGTGAGCAATGCTCTTCAAACAACAGGTAGTACCCAATTAATTGCTGATACTATAGTAAGCGTGACACATAGCATGCCTACCTGGTTTATTTTGGCTTTGATCATGGTCATTACCATGACGCTTTCAGATATTATAAATAATGCTGCTACAGCTCTTATCATGGCACCAATTGCAGTTGAGATTGCAATAACTATGGGTGTTAGCATTGACCCATTTCTAATGTGTGTTGCAGTGGGTGCTTCTTGTGCATTTCTTACACCTATTGGTCATCAATGCAATGCATTGATACTTGGTCCAGGTGGGTATAAGTTTAGTGATTACTGGAGAATGGGATTGCCTTTGGAAATTTTAATTGTAATAATAGGTACACCGCTAATAATGTTTTTTTGGCCAATATAAGACTGGTATATTTGCTGGTTTGTGTTATAGTAATGGATAAAGATTAGTATACTCCCTCTTACTTTGGTCAACTGATTTTGGCGAATCTTTTTCTAGGCACTTTCTTTAATTAACACGAATATTTTATTGCTAAATAAATAGCTAAGAGAAGAAAATTTTAATGTTATATTTTACTTATTTTACGTCTTCAAATTCAATTTCTCTGCAAAATAATCGCAAAAATCTTTCATAGTAGCTGTCATCTTTTTGTCTTGTGTGGCTCGATAAAATGTATCGCTCATTGCGACTAAAGTTTGATGAAAAAACACGTTCATTTCATCAACAGGCATATCTTTTGTCCATAAATCTATTCGCAATGCCTCTTTTGCTTTATTGTCCCAAACCGAAAGTAGTATAGCTTTTGCTTCTGCATCTAATATGCCTCCATCAGTCGCCGACCATGATAATTTTTCTGGCACTCGATTGTCATCAAGGATTACATTGATTTCTATTTTAGAGTTATGTGTTTTCGACATTATTTACGAGGTTTAAATTTAGAATTATTAAAAATATTTTCGGCAGTTGCGCCAAGCATTTGCAGTAAAGTAGCATCGTTATTTTTCATATAAGCTCTTACAATCTGCCAGCCTAAATATTGCCCAATGCGTCCTGGAGATTCTTTATCTAATTCCAGATTGAATTTAGAAAAGGGTGCAGGATTTATAAAACGTAATACTAATTTAGAATTCGTGTCGAATAATAATTCTCTTTCAACAAAGTAGCTCCAAATATAATGTTCGTTATCGATTGCCCAATCCAATTGTTCTTTTGAGTAGCCCATTTTTTCTTCATCGTTTTTAAACGGAATCACAGCATCTTTAAAATACAGAACCTTCCCAAAATATATCATTTCGTCTAATAGTGATTTTCTTTTAGGTTGATAAATGTTTTGTATTGCGTATTGAGTTGCCAAATCTGAAACAATTTGAGATGCTTCAAAGTTCTGTTTAATATAATTATGAATACCTCCATAAAACTCGTGGTCTTTACCTAAATACGTGTCTAAAGCAATAAGCACAATAGTATCAGTAACTATCGTTTTGTTTCTATATTCAACATCAGAAGTTACTGTAATAATTCTAGGCGATTTGAATGTTTTAAAATAATATTTTAAATGCTGAAATAAGGATTGTATCTCATCTTCAAAAGCAATTTCATTAGGAAAAGCCTTTTCAACTTCTTCATTTAACTGCTGCTGTAATGTATCATTAATTCTGGCAATCCATATCGAATCATTATAACGTTTCGAAAACATAAATGGATAATCGTTTTTTAATTGTGGAAGACCATTAGGCGTAACTTTAGCAAAAAGTTTATCAAAACGCTCTACATTTACAGTCACATCTATTTCAGCAATTTTCTGTTCTAATTTGCTTTCAGTTTCGCAGGAGAATACAAAACAAATAATTACAAAAAAACTTAATATTTTACACATATAATTTGGTTATCAAACTTAAACGATATTAATTTTTATTAATTACTCTATTCGCTTATTTTTGTTCGACAAAGGTAATATTCTTTATGAACTCAAAAAAGGTTGTTTCATATATTGTAAATTGGCTCAAAGATTATGCTGTTAAAGCAAATGTAAATGGGTTTGTAGTTGGTATTTCCGGCGGAATTGATTCTGCTATCACCTCGATATTATGTGCAAAAACAGGTTTAGACATATTATGTATAGAAATGCCGATACATCAGGCAAAAAGTCATATTACAAGAGCTCAAGAACATATAGCACAACTTAAAAAGCAATTTAAAAATGTGAGTGATGTAAGAGTTGATTTAACACCTGTTTTTGAAACATTTAAAACCGAAGTTTCACTTGAAGGCAATCTTACAACAGTTGATATGGCATTGGCTAATACACGAGCACGATTACGAATGACTACGCTTTATTATCATGCAGGATTATTAAACTTACTCGTTGCAGGAACAGGAAATAAAGTTGAGGACTTTGGTGTAGGTTTCTATACAAAATATGGCGATGGAGGTGTTGATTTAAGTCCGATTGCCGATTTGTTAAAATCGCAAGTATATCAATTAGGCAAGTACTTACAAGTTCCAGATGCTATAATGATTGTAGCACCAAGCGATGGATTATTTGGTGATGCCAGAAGTGATGAAGACCAAATAGGAGCAAATTATGATGAATTAGAATGGGCAATGCAAATGGATTCTGAAGAAAAAACCATTGATGCTTTTAAAGGTCGCGAAAAAGAAGTGTTCAGTATCTTTAAACGCTACAATACAGCTAACAAACATAAAATGATTCCTATTCCCATCTGTAAGATTCCTAAAGATTTTATGTAATTTTTTATAAATAAAGGAAAGTTTCGCTGTTTATTTTGTATTTTTATAGAATACCATTTGCTATTATAACCCCTTTTCTATTTGAGACTATATCTTCTTAATACTAATTTAAAACATTTATCATGATTAAGGTATTAGTCGCAGATTTTCATCCTATTATAATAACTGGACTTCGTATGCTTTTTGAAACCTCTCAAGACATTCAAGTTATTGGAAGTGTAATTACTGGAAAAGAATTATTCGATTTTGTAGGTAAAAATGATGTAGATGTGGTGCTTTCTGAAATTGATTTACCAGAACTTAACGGTATTACAGCATTACGAACTTTAAAAAAAGAGTATAGCCATGTAAGAGTTATTATGTTTAGCTCACATCCTGAAGAAATCTATGCAATAAGTTGCATTAAAGCTGGTGCATCTGGTTATTTAACTAAAACTGTAAAAACACAAACTATTAAAGAAGCTATTATTAAAGTGTATAATGGAGGTATTTACATTAGTAATAATTTAGCGCAACGTTTGGCATTTGATGAACGCGGAAACAAACCAAGTAAGCTCTACAAAAAACTGTCAATGCGTGAAGTTGAAGTTTTAAAATTATTATCCTCTGGCAGAAGAAATAAAGAAATCGCTAAAGAGTTAGAAATTAATGAAAAAACCGTAAGTACCTATAAAGCCAGACTAATGAAAAAACTTAATGTCACTAATCTCGTAGATCTTGTAAACCAGGCAAGACATTTAGAATTAGGTTAAGGATACTTCAAAAAAGTTAGTTGTCTACGAAAAACTCTGGAAATTTTGATGTGAATGAATTTATAGAAGTACCCTTACTTATAGAACACGATCCAACTTTCTTGATAAAAGCGTTTTTAATTTTGAATAATCCTTTACTTCTTCTAAAATGCTCTTATTGGTATCATTTTTATTATCAATGGTTTCTTGTTTAAATTCGCTTACTTTCTGATCAATTAAAAAACAGCGTAAACTTAAAATAGTTTCATTTACCAATTGTGCTACACTATGGTTTTTAGCTTTAGGAAAAATATTTTTCCGTTCCCAATCATGTAATTCATAACGTTCATCATTCATCAAAATATTTGTAATCTCACTTGCAATTTTAGGATCCACTTTATTTACAAAATTTTCTAAACCAGTATCTGGATTCTGGTTTAAAGTGTCGATTATTGTATAGTAAAGTTCTCTAAAATTATCGTTAGAAAATTCCATCTCATCTTCTTGCAAATCCAAATAAATTTTTTCAAATACTTTTGCTTGAT
>SMWS01000124.1 GCA_004356685.1 Deltaproteobacteria bacterium | reverse complement strand
TTTTAAAATTCACAGCCTAATGATATAGATTATATAATTCTCAATATTACATAATTTTAAAATTACATTATCAACAAACCATTTCATTATATCGATTAAAGAAAAAACATTAATACTAATTCGATCATCAGATTATTATTAAATCTTTAAGATTCAATAATGAATAATAAATTATAAATCTGGATTCAAGATAGAACCACAATATTTGTAAAATTTCGCATCTGTATCATGTCCTTCAGAATTACAATTAATACAAACTTGGGTGGATATATTTTTTTTAAAAGCATTAGCAAATTCAACAGTGAAAATACCAGTTGGCATCGCAATAATACTGTAACCTATGATCATAATGAAGGAAGCAATAATTCTGCCTATTGCAGTCTGTGGTAATTTATCACCATATCCGACTGTTGTAAATGTTACTATAGCCCAGTAAACACTCTGTGGAATACTCGTAAATCCATTTTCCTCACCCTCGACCAGGTACATTAGTGATCCGAGAATTACAACCAGCGTTAAGACAGTAAGCAGGAATATGAATATTTTTCTTCTGCTAGCCAAAAGTGCCAAATGTCCTTAGTTAGAACATTTGTAATACGATTTCAAAGGATTTATCAGATTAATCAAGACTATCTTATATAAGAGGTGTCCAAATAGGTGTCTATAATTTGTTAAATTCACAAATTAATAGAATGTAAATTGTCGTGAATTTGTCTCATATGTCATGAACCTATACAGTAGAGCCCTTCTTTTTACTTCTGCCCGAAGAGGACATAGCCAATTAAAGCTCTATTCGTATAGGGAAATAAATCAAACGAACCCTTAGTCTAAACCCTCACGACTTGCCTTCTGTAGATACCACAGCAAGCATGTAATTTTCTAGCTTGAACTTATACTATCCCAATGGAAGGTTGTCTCTAGTGTTCTGAATAACACTCTTCTTTCCCACCTACACCACCGATTCACGTACAACCCAAGCCGGGAGGAGTCGAAAAACTGCTCCGTCTCTTTACTATTACTATCTCACTGTATTTCATTAGGTGCCTCCTTGGTTACATTATCTTACCAATTTAGTTACCTAATTACTGAGCATCTACAACGTAACCAATTAATTAGATTTCTTTAGAACCTCTTTCAAATACTTCCCTGTGTAGGATTCTTTAACTTTGGAAACCTGTTCTGGCGTTCCTTTAGCAACGATATAACCGCCTTTTTCACCCCCTTCGGGTCCAAGATCAATTAAATAATCTGCTGATTTAATAACGTCCATGTTATGTTCGATCAGTATCACGGTGTTTCCAGAATCTATAAGTTTGTTCAGTACTTTTAGCAGTTTGTTTATGTCATCAACGTGAAGACCAACCGTGGGTTCGTCGAGTATATAAACAATATCCGTACCGGTTTTTTTAGATAACTCCTTTGCTATCTTTATCCTTTGAGCCTCACCCCCGGAAAGTGTGGCAGAGGATTGTCCAAGCCGGAGGTATCCAAGCCCGACATCGGTGAGTACTTTTAATTTTTGTACTATTTTAGGTGTCGCTCTAAAAAATGAAATTGAATCATCTACAGTCAGATTAAGAACTTTGTCTATATTCTTTTTATTAAACTCGATCTTAAGGACTTCGTCTTTAAACCGTTTTCCTTTGCAAGCTTCACAGGTTATATGAACATCTGCTAAAAACAGCATCTCTACCGTCTCCTGTCCTTCCCCTTCGCATTTATCGCACCTGCCGCCCGGTACGTTAAATGAAAAATGAGACGGTGTTAGCCCCTTGGATTTAGCCATCCAGGTATCTGAAAATATTTTTCTTATGTCGTCATAAATTTTCAGATAGGTTGCGGGATTGGACCTTGAGCTTTTCCCAATTGGCTTTTGATCAAGCAAGAAGATATTCGAAACAAACTCTGCTCCTTTGATTCTTTTATATTTACCTGGCTTTTCAATTTCTGAGTTAAACTTTCGTGCAAGGGAAGAATATAAAATATCATTAAGAAGTGAGCTTTTACCTGATCCCGAAACCCCGGTTACGCAAATAAATGTATTTAGGGGCAGTGAAGCAGTAATGTTTTTAAGGTTATTTTCCTTTGCACCTTCGATAACTATAAACTTTCCATTTCCTTTTCTTCTTTTTTTTGGAACCTCGATTTGCTTTTCTTTCAGGTAATATGATTTTGTTATTGACTCAAAAGAATTATTTATAAATCTGTTTTTTGTGCCTTGAAAAACTAACTCCCCGCCTTGTTCTCCAGATTTAGGGCCGAGTTCAACTATGTAACTTGAGGCTTTTATCATTTCCATGTCGTGTTCGACTAAAATTACGGTGTTATTTCTCTGAGTGAGTTCTTTTATAATGGCGATAAGCTGGTGGATGTCTCTTTGGTGAAGTCCGATGGATGGTTCGTCTAAAATGTAAAGTGTTTCTGTTAAGCTTGAACCCAGCTGGCATGAGAGATTAACCCTCTGTGCCTCTCCTCCTGACAGTGTCTTTGCAAGTCGCGAAAGGGTAAGATAATCCAAACCTACTTTCAATAAAAATCCTATTCTTGAAATTATCTGTTTTAAAATTTCTGATGAAATATCTAAGTCGTATTTGTTTAATTTCAGATTTCTAAAAAATTTGGATAACTCGCTTATTGGTAAACCAGATATTGCTGAAATATTATTATTGCCAATTTTAAACCATAGTGCCTGGTCTACTAATCTAGTGCCACTGCAGGTTTCACAGGGGTAGGCTGATCTGTATTTACTTAGGAAAACCCTTACATGTAGTTTGTAATTCTTTCTTTCCAGTCTTTTAAAGTACCCTATTACCCCTTTAAAATCTTCACCGCCATGAAAAATTAACTCTTTTTCTTTTTCAGTAAGATTTTTATAGGGAATGTTTGTGTTTATCCCGGATTTTTTAGCAAAATGAATGAGCTTAGTATTTGCATGATCCAAAGAAGGTTTTGTGAACGGCTCAATAGCGCCCTCGTACAAGCTCTTGTCGGGGTCAGGCACTATGAGGTCTGGGTCTATGTCCAATATATTTCCAAAACCGCTGCAGTCATGGCATGCCCCGGCGGGGCTGTTAAATGAGAATAACTGTGGAGTAGGCTCTCCAAATTTCTGGCAACATTTTGCACATTGCAGTTCTCTAGAGAAATTGAATATGTTTTCTTCGCTTATATGAAATTTGATTTCACTTGCTTCAGTAAATGCAGTTTCAATTGAGTCAATAAGCCTTGATTTATTTTCATTTTTTATTTTAAGCCTGTCTATTACAAGTTCATCTTCTATCGAAAGTTTGCCGAGCTCTTCAATTTCAAGTATCTTACCGCTTCTGAGAATTTTAGTAAATCCTTTTGAAAGAGGAATATCGGGATTGGCTATATCATCTTTACTGATTTTTGTACTAATAATTAATATCTCGTTTGTAAATTCTTTTATGACAAATTCAAAGATAGTTTGAGGAGAATGTTTTCTTACTTCAGTGCTGCAGTTAGGGCAGTGGAGCTTTCCAACTTTAGCAAACAGGAGCCTCAGGTAGTCATAAATCTCAGTTATCGTTCCTACTGTAGAACGGGAGTTTTTGATAGAGTTTCTTGATTCAACTGCTATTGATGGCGGGATGCACCTTATTTCATCAACATCGGGTTTTTCAACCCTGTCCAGAAACTGCCTTGCATAGGTTGATAAGCTCTCTAAATATCTCCGGAGTCCCTCTGCATAGATGGTATCAAGGGCAAGTGATGATTTCCCGGATCCGCTAAGGCCCGTGACTACCGTGAATTTGTGTAGGGGGATATTGACATTTATATTTTTTAGATTGTTTAGCCTTGCCCCTTTAACCTGAATATATTTTTCCAATTTATTTATGAAATGATTTTGTTAAATGGATGCTAACTTCATAGGATTTTAATAAGTTCTGCAAGCTCTTTTATCTGTATGGTTTCTGTGTCGTCCAAAATATTTATACCCCTATAGTTTAACCACACTACATCCAAACCGGCATTTTTTGCCCCCAAAACATCTGCTCCGTACAGGTCACCTACATGCAGACAGTCCTCAGGCTCTAAACCTAATTCATTTAATACATGGTGAAATATTCTTGGATCAGGTTTTACATAACCAAGGTTAGTCGAATCGGCTATAATATCAAAAAATTTATCAATATCTAAGTCTTTACATTTTCTGTCTGTAAATCCATCGTTGTTTGAAATCACTCCAAGAGTGTATCCCTGCTCTTTTAGATAGGAAAGAAGTTCAAATGTCCCAGGCAATACAGCTCTACTAAATCTTCTGGGTGTATTATTTTTCCTGATTCGAAGCCTGATTTCATCGGGCTTTTCATCGATATTCAAAAATTCACATAAAATAGGGAAAAACCACGAATTATACTGTTCAGAACTAATAGTGCCCTGAGTTTTGTGCTTTTTATAAATCTCGCAGTCAGTTTTTAGGTATGCGTATATAAAATCTTTATTGGAAATATCATATCCGGCATTGCGGAAGCCATTTGCAACCCTGATAATATATGGCGGATCTGTTGACGCCAGAGTATCACCGAAATCAAAGAATACCGCTTTTTTAGAAATTTTAATCAAAATATTGTTCCTGTTTATAAACTACAAATGAGATTTTATATTAATTAAGTTATGAATCAATTGTAATTGGTTAATAAATGTTATACTCATTTTAAATACCATTTGTAGTATGCATAAGTTTATTATATACAATTTATGACAAATCTCTTGCTTAACCCTGAGTATTTAGATACCATTTTGATAATTTTTTTGGAGGTTTCTATTTAATGCTGTCTGTAAAGGATATCGACCCGGAAATATATGATGTAATAAGAGCTGAAATAGAAAGGCAGGAATGGAAACTGGAGTTAATTGCATCAGAAAATTATGTAAGCGGGGCTGTATTAGAGGCGCTTGGGACAGTTCTGACAAATAAATATGCCGAAGGACTTCCAGGGAAGAGATACTACGGGGGCTGTGAATTTGTAGATATTGCAGAAAACCTTGCTATTGAAAGAGCAAAAAAGCTTTTTGGCGCTGAAGTTGTAAATGTTCAACCACACTCGGGCGCACAGGCCAATATGGCAGTATATTTTGCCGCTGTACAGCCCGGTGATACGGTTTTGGGTATGAACCTGGCACATGGTGGTCACCTGACTCACGGAAGCCCGGTAAACTTTTCAGGAAGGCTTTATAATATTGTTGCTTACGGGGTTAGAAAAGAGGATTCTTTAATTGACTATGACGAGGTTCGTAGTCTGGCAAAGAAGCACAGCCCTAAATTAATTGTGGCAGGGTGGAGCGCTTATCCAAGGGAGATTGATTTTAAGATATTTAGAGAGATTGCAGATGAAGTAGGGGCTTTGCTGATGGCAGATATAGCACATCCGGCCGGTTTGGTCGTAGCCGGACTGTATCCAAACCCTGTACCTCACTGTCATTTTATCACAACTACGACTCATAAAACTCTGAGGGGTCCAAGGGGTGGTATGATTATGACTGATTCAGAACATGGCAAAGTTGTTAACAGCAGGGTGTTCCCAGGTACCCAGGGTGGCCCGCTTATGCATGTGATAGCCGCAAAAGCAGTTGCTTTTAAAGAGGCGCTGCAGCCGGAGTTTAAAGAATATCAAACTCAAATAGTTAAGAATGCTCAAACTATGGCTGAAAGACTTAAGGAACACGGATTTAACATACTAACCGGTGGAACTGATACGCACCTTGTATTAGTTGATCTCATAAACAAAGAGCTTACAGGTAAAGAGACAGAAGAAGCCCTGGACAGAGCCGGAATAACTGTTAATAAGAATGCTGTACCATTTGATCCGAATCCTCCAATGATTACTAGTGGAATAAGGATAGGGACACCGGCTATAACTACAAGAGGAATGAAAGAGCAGGAAATGGTAATCATTTCAGATTTAATTGCAAAAGCAGTGGAAAATAAGGATAATGAGAGTGAACTGAAAAAAATCGAAGGAGAAGTAAGAGAACTTTGCTTGAGTTTCCCAATATATAAGGAATTGTTAAATTAAATGAAATGCCCTTTTTGCAGTGATCTTGAAAATAAGGTTATGGATTCACGTCTTACAAATGACGGCCTTGCCGTGAGACGTAGAAGAGAATGTCTAGAGTGTAAGAAGAGGTTTACAACTTACGAGCGGGTTGAAGAAGTAAATTTCCTGGTTGTCAAAAAAGATGGTAGTAAAGAGGTTTTTGATAAGGGTAAACTTATTCATGGAATGCTAAAAGCATGTGAAAAAAGACCAATTACGGTTGATGTAATAGAGGGATTTATTTCCAATCTGGAACGAGAATTTCAGGAGAGGGGAGACAAGGAAATCAGCAGTACTGAAATAGGTGAAAGGGTAATAAGGAAACTGTATGAACTAGATGAAGTTGCTTATGTCAGGTTTGCTTCTGTTTACAGATCATTTAAAGATGTGAATCAGTTTATGGATGAACTAAAAGACCTTCTAAGAGATAAAGAGATCGATTCCAAATCTAAAATATAAGTTATATTCATGTTGATAGATTCCCATGCCCATCTTGGCTCATTAGAAGATATAGACCAGGCCGTCCAAAACGCTGCGGACAACTCAGTTTCTTATATAATCAATATGTCTTCTGACCTGCCTTCTGCACATCAAACTCTCGGTTTTACTGAAAAATATTCCGGTGTTTATGGTGCTGTGGGAATTCACCCCCATGAAGCAAAAACATACAGTCCTCTTGTTTTTTCTGAGATTTCAAGTTTAACCAGTAATAATAAAATAGTGGCAGTGGGAGAGACTGGGCTTGACTATTATTATGATTTTTCTCCAAGAGAAATACAAAAAGAGTCCTTACAAAAACATATAGAACTTAGTATTGAAACTAATCTGCCCATTGTAATTCATGTAAGAGACTGTGAAGATGACGTAAAGGAAATGCTAAAAGAAAATTCATGTAAGCAGCTGCAGGGAGTAATACACTGTTTTACAGGAGATTATGAATCGGCTCTACTATACATTGAGCTTGGTTTTTATATTTCGTTTTCAGGAATACTTACATATAAAAGGTCTAAAGATTTAAGAGATGTCGCAAGAAAGTTGCCGCTTGAAAGAATTTTAGTTGAAACAGATTCACCATATTTAGCCCCTGTTCCTTATAGGGGTAAAAAGAACCAGCCTGCTTATGTTAAATATGTTGCCGAAACACTGGCTGAGGTAACGGACAAGTCGTTTGAGCAAGTATCCGAGATTACTACAAATAATTGCAAAGAACTATTTGGCATTCCCTAAAAGTACTAAATCCTTTATTTCTTAGGTTTTCGTTTTATTATTCTTTCTATGCAGGATTTATATAAACCCAGAATTGGAATAACTATGGGCGATCCCAACGGGATAGGCCCTGAAGTAGTTTTAAAGGCACTATGCTGTGCAGAGATCCAGAGCGTTTGCAGGCCTGTCGTGTTTGGAAATTCTGAGATTTTAGGCCGGGCAAAAGAGATAATCGGTATGGATGCGGTGTATGAATTGCAAGAACATAAAAAATTCAACGCAGAAAATCTTGATCCGGGATCGGTGAGTTCAAAGTCAGGCAGGGCATCACTTGGTTATATTGAATCGGCTGTGCAAAATGTCCTGGAAAACAAAATAGACTGTATTGTTACAGCTCCCATTTCTAAAGAAGCAATTCACCGAGCAGGTTCAAAATTTCCCGGACACACAGAAATGCTTGCTGAGCTAAGTGGGAGTAAAGAAGCGGCAATGATGTTTGAAGGAGATAAATTTAAAGTTGTTTTAGTTACTATTCATCAAGCGCTTAAAAAAGTGCCTGAGCTGTTGAACGAAGAGAAAATTTATAGAATTATAAATTTAACAAATGAATCATTAATAAAATATTTTGGGATAATTAAACCCAAAATTGTAGTTTGTGGTTTAAACCCCCATGCAGGCGAAGCCGGAGCTTTTGGCAGTGAAGAAAGTGATATTATAATCCCTGCAATTAATAAAGCACGTTTAAATGGAATGAATATAGAAGGGCCGCTACCTCCGGATACTCTGTTTTACTATGCGTCTAAAGGCAGGTGGGATTTAGTCGTTTCTATGTATCATGATCAGGGTCTTATACCTTTTAAAATGATAAATTTTGAAAAGGGTGTAAACGTGACACTCGGTCTTCCATTTATAAGAACCTCACCAGACCATGGCACTGCATTTGATATAGCCTGGAAGGGGATCGCTAATCCTACAAGTATGATTGAGGCTATAAAAGTTGCA
>SMWS01000123.1 GCA_004356685.1 Deltaproteobacteria bacterium | reverse complement strand
TTACTAACGCAAAAGCTTTTTTAAAACTTCAGGAAAAACAGGGCTCTTTCAACTCTTATATTTGGTCTTTTACAGAGGGACAGGTTATTAATAACAGTTGGAAAGACTTACGTGAAATTCCAGCATCCACTCCTCTTTCTGATGAGATAAGCAATGCGCTTAAAAAAGAAGGCTTTTCTTTGTCGGAACTACTATCTGCTATGCATTCCTTCAGGCAGCAGGTGTAATTAACGATCACCTGATCAGTTGTTTTAGGTATGAAGAGTTGAAAGCTCTATAATTTACAATTTGCTGTATTACTACAAATTACTCTATTTATGAACTATTTTAAAAGATTCAAGACACCTGTAACGGATTTAATTACCTTCATAGCTATCATTAATGCAGTTAGGCAATATTTATTACTTAAAGAGTATGATTTTGACTCCTGGGAATATTGGAATTTGTTAGGCTATTTTTCCAGTATCCAAATATGGGACGGAGCTTATTGGGTTTATATTACAACTCAATTTGTACATGCCGATGTAGCTCATCTCTTGTTTAATTTGTATTGGATATGGTATTTTGGCTCTCAGTTGGAAAGAGGTCTTAAAAAATACGAATTTTTATTACTCCTATTAATCTTTTCAATTACCTCTTCTGGTCTGGAATTCTTAATAAGCGTAGATACAGGTATTGGTATTTCAGGGATTGTCTATGGAATGTATGGATATCTGTATATTAACCATAGAAATAATGATTACTTTAAACTGCCTACAAGAGTGTCTTTACTAATACTGGGCTGGTTAATATTATCTACTATTTTGAGTATGAAAGAAATATATAATGTGGCAATTTATGCGCATTTTGGCGGTCTTGTAGCTGGTGTTTTAGCTGCTTATGTTTTACCAAAAAATACAAATAGAATATATTTTCTTGTAAGCAAGATTTTGTTGATTTTTATTTTATTGATATCAATAATGCCACTATTCTATAATCCTATTTCTTATGAATGGCATGGATACCATGCTTATAAACAGGATGAAAAAGGAAATGTGCATATAGCTTTAAAGCATTATACAAAAGCAATAGAATTAAACCCTAAAGATGCTTGGTCTTATTATAATCGGGCATATAGTTATGAAGATTTTAATAGGAAAGAACTTGCAAAAGATGATTTTGTAATGGCATGTAAACTAGATCCAGATTATTGTGATTAAATATATATAAAAAAATAATTTATCGGTGACATATAGTTTACAATGAATCTTGGAGAATATTAATTTAATTAAACTCTTATTTATTGCTTTTTATGAAATAAAACTTTATATTAAATTTTATATGAGAAAGGCTCTCTTATATCTTTTAACAATAAGCATTTTCCTTTGCTACGGTGGATTAGGCAATTTTTGTCATGATGTTAGCGCTCAGGAAAATTCCAAAAGTTCCTGTCATTCCATGAAAGTTATGGAAAATGAGCAGATACCTGCCAGTAACGATTCGGATAATGAAACTATATTATCTGTGGATAGCAACGGATCAATGTGTCAGTATTTCATAGTCTCTAAGGCTTTAGAAATCGACTCGGACTTTTCGTCTGATATTTATATATTTAATCAGAGTTTCTCACAGCAAAATTACTATAAGTACATACTGGATAAATATAGTCTTAAAATTCCCGACAGAGAAAGTTTAACCAAGCTTTTTCTGAAAAACTCCTCCTTCTTAATTTAGATTATTTCTCTCTAGTTTATTTTATTATTATGATAGAGTAATTATATTTACTCTATCCAAGTAGTGGAAAAATGTTTTTGGAGGGAAATATGAAATTATTGTTTGTTCTGCTAACCCTTATTTTAACTAATATTAATTATGGAAATGCTGAGGAGTATTTGAGCCTTGATTCAGCGGTGAGGGAAGCTTTAGAAAGCAATCCGGAGATAAAGGCTGCAAGAAGCAGGTGGCAATCTTATACGAAAATACCTTCTCAGGTAGCAACTCTGCCAAACCCTACAATAGGAGTTAGGTTCAAAAATGTAAGCTTTTCAGAAATAACTCTTGGAGATGATCCAAGATCAGACGTTCAGGCTTTTATAATTCAAGAAATTCCATTTCCCGGAAAACTCTCATCAAAAAAGAAAATTGCTTTAGAAAAATCCGAGTCTCAGAAATGGGCGGTTGATTCGACCTCCAGAAGGATTATAGCCAATCTTAAAGAAGCTTATTACGACTGGTTTTTTATCAGCAAATCTATTGATATTACAAAGAGAAATAAGGATTTGCTGGAAACATTTGTAAGGACCACTGAAGTTAAATACGAAGTCGGAAAGGGTATACAGCAGGATGTCTTAAAAGCCCAGGTTGAGCTTTCTACTTTTATACAAAGAATTGAGCTTTTAGAGATGAAAAGGCAAATAATTGAGGCACGGATTAAAAACATTTTAAATCGTCCGCAACAATCAGATCTAGGAATACCAGAAGAGATTGACAAATCAATATTGAATATTTCGATCGACCAGTTTTATGAAATAGCCAAAAATAAATCTCCGACTCTTAAACAAATGTCAGAAATGGTAGACAGCAAACAAGAGGAATTAAAGTTAGCACGCAAACAGTATTATCCTGATTTTGTTTTACAGGCTACTTATTTCAGCCGAGACGGGGGTAGTCAACAACTGGATAATCTTTGGCAGGTTGGACTTGGACTGAAGGTTCCTCTTTATTTTTGGAGAAAGGAAAAACTCGGGGTGCAAGAGGCAGAACTTAACCTAAAAGAGGTTAAGGAAATTTATGAAGATACTACCAACACTATACTGTTTGAAATAAAGGATAAATACATTACTGCAAACACTGCAGAAAAGCTCATGGGTTTATATAGAAATGGCATTATACCTCAGTCAAGGATCTCCCTGGAGTCTGCAATATCGGGCTATCAAGTAGGTGATGTGGATTTCCTTACACTTCTCAGCAGCATTGTGACACTATTTAATTTTGAGATCGAATACTACAAACAACTTTCTCAGTATCAGATATCTCTTGCAAGACTTGAGGAGATAACAGGGGTTGATTTGATATGAACAATATTTTTTATCTAAAAACTTGTAGGAGAATTAAATATGATGTTGAAACAAAATAAGAACAAAATAATAATCGCGTTAATTTTTATATTGATTTTAATTATTGCATTTTACGGTTCAAAAATTCCCATTGTTAATAAAATTCCTATTTTTACTAAAAAGCATGAACACACATACAAACCGGTTTTAGATGAACAGGGTGATGTTAAATATTGGACCTGTACCATGCACCCGTCTTTAAAGCTAAAAGAGCCTGGAAAATGCCCGATATGCAGTATGGATTTAGTACCTGTAAAGAGAAGAGGCTCTGAAAAGAAAAGCACCATGGCTAAGAAAGTGGAGAAGTCTGATATGAACCAGAGCGAAGGAATGCAAGGAATGAGTGGTATGCAGGGCATGCATGGAATGAGCGGTATGGGTTCAGGTAGTAAAAGCATGGGTAGCGATTCTGAATCTACATTTATAGTAAGTACACAAAGACAGCAAATGATTGGAGTTAAGACGCAAACAGTGTCGATAAAATTCATGACAAAGAAGATTCGAACCGTGGGTATGGTAGAGCTTGATGAAACCAAAATTGAATATATTCATACTAAGTTTAGTGGATGGATTGATAAGGTCTTTGTAGATTACACATTTCAGCATGTGAAAAAAGGTGATCCTCTATTTTCAATCTACAGCCCCGATATTGTATCCACACAGGAAGAATATCTTCTTGCCCTTAAATCAAAGAATATTCTTGGAGAAAGTGAATTTCCAGAGATAGCTCAGGGAGCTAAATCACTTGCAGAGTCGACGAAAAGAAGGCTGAAGTTGTGGGATATATCTGAAGATCAGATTAGAGAACTTGAAATCACAGGTAAGGTAAAAAAGAGTCTAATAATTCACTCTCCTATTACAGGTTATGTTACATTTAAAAATGCTTTTGAAAATATGTATGTCGAGCCTAATACCAGAATCTATACAATAGCAGACTATACAACTGCGTGGGTTAATGCTGATATATATGAAAGCGATATCTCTTTAGTTAAAAAAGGTCAGGAAGCTATAATAACCGTAGAATCACTGCCAAATGAAATATTTAGTGGCAAAGTTACTTTTATCTGGCCCCACCTGATGACAAAAACAAGGACTACAAAGGCGAGGTTGGAGTTTCCCAATCCCGATCTTAAACTCCTTCCCGGAATGTATGCCGATGTTGAATTGATGATTCCTTTAGGAGAGATGTTAACGGTGCCCAAAAGTGCGGTTCTAAGAACAGGAAAACAGGACATAGTATTTGTAGATAAGGGTGAAGGAAATATGGAGATGAGAAGAGTAGAGCTTGGTTATGAGGCAGGTGATAGCTATGAAGTGCGAAGAGGTTTAAAGGAAGGTGAAAAGGTCGTAACACGGGCAAATTTCCTCATCGATTCAGAGAGTAAAATTCAGGCTGTAGTAGCTACTTGGGGAGAAGCTTCCGATGATAGTGGTAAGGCCACTAGCGAAACTGAGTCTCATAAGGAGACTCAAGCTATAAAACTACCACAGTCGGGTCAGGCTGATGAACCTGGCAACAGCAAGCAGTCCGAGTAAAAGAGGAAGAATCCAACAAGAGGCAAAAAAGGAAAAAATAAATGATTGACAAAATTATAGATTATTCAGCCCGGAATAAATTTCTGACAGTAGTAGCTGTGCTCTTTTTTACTGTCTGGGGCCTCTGGGCTATGATAAACACCCCTCTGGACGCAATACCCGACCTCTCCGACGTCCAGGTAATTGTGTTCACCGAGTGGCAGGGCAGAAGTCCCGACCTAGTGGAAGACCAGATTACCTATCCAATTGTTACAAATATGCTTGCGGCTCCAAAAGTAAAATCTGTGCGTGGACAGTCATCTTTTGGATTGTCCTTTGTTTATATCATCTTTGAAGACGGAACCGATATGTACTGGGCCAGAAGCAGAGTGCTTGAATACCTAAATGAAGTTACCGGGCGGCTGCCTGAGGGGATTACTCCGTCTTTGGGTCCCGATGCAACAGGGGTAGGATGGGTTTTTGAATATGCTCTGGTTGATAAAACGGGACAGCATGACTTAGC
>SMWS01000122.1 GCA_004356685.1 Deltaproteobacteria bacterium | reverse complement strand
CAATAATAATTATCCAGAGAATTTCTGAATTGATTCTTTCTAAGAAGAATGAACAATATCTTAAGTCCAATGGAGCTATTGAATACGATAAAAGGGGTTACAAATATATAGTCTTAATGCACAATCTGTTTTTCATTTCTCTTAGATAGAATCAATTCAGAAATTCTCTGGATAATTATTATTGATAAAAATATTATGAAAAATGTCATTGAATTTGAAATAGTAGAACCTCTGAGCTAAAACCTGGCCCGAGGGAAGCGATCAATCCAAGGTCTCCCTTTTCGTATTCTCCATAATTTAAAAATTCATTTATTACATATATAACAGTGGGGGAAGACATATTGCCATAATTTTGTAAAACTTTCCTTGTATGTCTTGTAGAACTTCCATTTAGATTTAAAGAGCTTTCAAATTCTTCAATAACTTTTGTGCCGCCTGGATGCAGTAAATAATGTTTAATATCACTTGTTTTCAAATTGTTAGCTTTTAGAAAATTTACAATCTCTGCAGAAACCTTATTTTTTACAATATTGGGTATATCTTTACTAAATATTGCTTTTAGCCCTGATTCTACAAACTCCCAGCCCATGACCCCGACACTGTCATAATAAAGAGTAGAATGGGTCTTAAGTATTTTTATTCCACCTTTCATATTGTTTCTATTATTATCGCCACAAACCAACGCAGATGCAGCGCCATCAGAAAACAAAGCCATAGCTATGAAGTTGCTCTTTGAATGTTCTTTATACAAAAAAGCTAAACTGCAAAATTCAAGACAAATAAGAAGCGTCATTTTTTCAGGGAATGCAAGGCAGTACTCAAATGCTTTACTAAGGCCTACAGCACCACCAACGCAGCCAAGTCCCCATATCGGTGTCCTTGTGATATTACTGTTTATCTTTAGCTTGTTTATCAGTAGTGCATCGACCGAAGGAGTGGAAAGTCCGGTGCTGGAAACAAATATAATATTATCTATTTTGTTATAGTTTAAATCCTGATATTTTTTAATTAAATCGGTAGATACTTCCAGAGCTTTTTTTACATAAAGATTATTCTTTTCTAAAAAATCGTGATTTTTATCAAACCACTCCCTGGGGCTAATAAACTGTCTTGTTTTAATGCCGGTATTATCGAATACGCTTTGTATCATTTCAAAGGTTATATATGAATTCTCGAAATATTGAGAGGTAAAATTCATGACTTCTTTTTGAGATATTTTGAATTCCAGATCAATTATTTGGGTTTCTATAATCTTTGGCATCAGAAATATAAGGGCTGATAATTAATATAAAGATAAAGCATAATATTATAATTACTAAAATCATAATTTTAGATTGGAGTTAATTACCTGTATGGTAAAATAAGTTTTTATTAATCTTAAGGAGGATAGAGCTTTGGAATTTAAATTAATTAAGGGCGATCCATTAAAATTAAAATCAAATGTATTGGTTATTGGAAAATTTGAAGAAGAATCTATATCAAAGACCGTAAAAAAAGTAAACGAGGCTTTAAAAGGCACAATATCCCAGTTAATAGAAGAAGAAAGCTATAAGAGCGTGATTGGGAAAACATTAAATGTAAATACTGTAGGCAAAACAGGGTCAGACAGAATTTTGCTTGTTGGACTGGGAAAAAAATCAGAATTTTCTCCAAATAGTCTTAAAAAAGTTGGTATTGCAGTTGCAAAAAAAGTCAAAAAATTTGCCTCAAAAGTAATATTCAACCTCGATATAGAGGGCAGTAATCTAAATTCTCAGAATCTGATTATGGGGCTTATACTTGGAACATATGAATTCAATAAATATAAATCAAACAATGATGATAGTAGTAGTACTACTGATACTAAATATAATTTCATTTGGAGTAAATTAAATCAAAAAGATTTTGATAACTCACTGCAAAAGGCTACAGGCATTGCAGAAGCAACATGCTTTACGAGGGACTTGGTAAACGAACCCCCTGATACAATGACTCCTACAAGGCTTGGCGAACTTGCAAAAGAAATTGCAGATGAAAACGGACTGGAATGCGAGATATTTAATAATGTGGATATAAGGCAAAAAGGTATGGGCGGGTTGTATGCAGTATCCAAAGGAAGTTTAGAAGACCCAAGATTTATACATTTAACTTATAAGCCTAAAAAGAAAGCCAGAAAAACTGTTGCAATCGTAGGAAAAGGTATAACTTTTGACAGCGGAGGTCTGTGCCTGAAGCCTGCAGATTATATGAAAACAATGAAAATGGATATGGGCGGTTCAGCTGTCGTATTAGGGGTTATGAAGGTTATATCTCTTTTGAAACCATCAGTTAAGGTACATGCACTAATATCCGCTTCAGAAAATATGACAGGTGGAGGGGCATACAAACCAGACGATGTGGTAACGGCCTTAAACGGAAAAACAATTGAAGTAGTAAACACTGATGCAGAGGGAAGAATAGTACTTTCTGATGCTCTTTCATACGCAGTCAACCTGGGTGTAGAAGAAATTGTAGACCTTGCTACACTCACTGGAGCTTGTATCGTGGCGCTTGGTAATTATACGGCTGGTGTAATGGGTAATAATCAGCTTATTATTAATAAAATATTAAAAGCTGCAAATACAGTTGGTGAGAAAGTATGGCAGCTTCCAATGGATGAGGAACTCAGAAAGGATATAGACAGTGACATTGCCGATGTTAAGAATGTGGGAAGCAGGTATGGAGGAGCTATAACCGCCGCAATGTTTTTAGAAAATTTCGTGGATGATACACCCTGGGCTCACATTGATATTGCAGGCCCTACTTTTATTGAAAAAGGCGGAGAATTTTATCCTAAAGGTGCCACAGGTTTTGGCGTTCAGACAATTCTTCAATATCTTTTAGAAAGATAGCCTAATCCTAAATAATCACATATAAATTCTTATTTTTAGAGTATGAACTTATACGATTCATTTATAAACAAGCTGTTTAGTTCAAATCTGTTACAGATTGAGCTCGAGGGTGATATTGCTGAAGAAACTGATTCCATTTCAATACCCTTTATTCAGATAAAGAAAAAGCCCACTGTCTGGGAAATTGAAAAAACATTAACGCACGTAGCCAATAATGATTATATAAAATGCGTAATTGTAAAGATCAGGGATTTGCAAATTGGTCTTGCTAGGGCAGAGACTATCAGAAGAAAGATTTATGAAGTACGCAAATCGGGAGTAAAAGTACTGACTTATTTAGAAGGATCAGGAAACGCAGAATATTTAATAGCTTCGGCATCTGATAAAATAATCGTTCCTCCCTGGTCAACTCTAAATTTAATAGGTCTTAAAGCAGAAGTGGTATTCCTCAAGGATGCATTTGAAAAATATGATATAGAACCTCACTTTAAATCAGTAGGTGAGTTTAAAAGTGCTGTAGAGACGTTTACTTCAAATAAAATGTCAAAAGCCCACAGAGAAATGCTTGACTCTCTGCTTGGAGATCTATTTAAACAGCTTGGCCTTTCTATTTCACAGGGAAGAAACAAGACACCATCTAGTATTGAAAAAATAATCGATAATGGCCCATACCTGCCCGAAGAAGCCCAGAGCAACGGACTTATTGATTTGGTAGGGTATGAACAGGATATCTATACAGAAGTACAAAAGTTGCTCGATAAAAAAATAAAAAGAATAGATATAGACAGGTATATAAAACTACTAAATATCAAAGATAAAATAAGATCACTTGTCTCCGTCTTTAAAAAAGATGCATTCAATATAGGTCTTTTAACTGATACTGGAATGATAACTCCAGGTGACAGCAAGGGCAGGGGAAGATCAAAGAATATTGGACATAATACAACTATAAAAGCTCTTAGAGAGGTTTATAAAAGTAATAAACTCAAGGCACTTGTCTACAGGGTATCTAGCCCTGGAGGTTCAGGGCTCTCTTCTGATCTAATTTGCAGGGAGCTTGAAAATATATCAAGCAAAATGCCTGTGATTATTTCTATGTCTGATGTAGCTGCATCGGGAGGATATTTAATAGCTCTGGGCGGCAGCAAAATAATGGCTGACCCTTTTACTCTTACAGGATCAATAGGAGTGTTTGGAGGTAAAATTAATATCGCTAATTTTTTAAAAAGATTTGGAGTAAATATCGAATCTGTAAGTAAGGGGAAAAATGCGATGATGTTTTCACCCACAAAAGGATTTAGTGAATCAGAGTCTGAAAAAATAGTTGATATGATGAAAGATCTTTATGACAAGTTTATTACAAGAGTGTCAGAAGCAAGAAAGTTAACTAAAGCAGTAACCGAAAAATCGGCAAAGGGAAGGGTGTGGACTGGTAATCAGGCTAAAGAACTCAAACTTATAGATGCATTTGGCGGAATACATGATTCAATAAAACTAGCCGCCTCTGAAGCAAAAATTGATATAAAAAAAGTAATAGTCAGAACAGTTAAAAAACCTAAACTATTCGATCTGTCTATGCTTGGAAAAAACTTTGGATTTGGTTCTATATATGATGATTACATTGAAAAATTTAATATGCTTTCAAAAGAAGATGTAAAGACCCTGATGCCTTTTATAATAAATATTAAATAGATATAAAGTATTCTAATTTATATACAAGTTGTTTTTATGTATAAGATAAAGAAATTTAAGTCAGATAAGTAAGCCATTTCTTATATTTCTTGTTCTTACCCTGTACGGTATCAAAATATATTTTCTGAATAGTTTTTGTTATCTTTCCAGGTTTGCCTGTTCCAATTGCCCTGTCATCAATTTCTCTTACTGGTGTAACTTCTGCTGCAGTTCCTGTAAGAAATGCTTCATCTGCTATGTAAAATTCATCACGTGTGAATCTCTGATATGATATTTTGATTCCCAGATCTTCAGCAATTTCGATAACCGTGTTTCTGGTAATACCCTCAAGAGTAGAAGTAAGAGGGGGTGTAATCAGTCTTCCGTATCTTACAATGAATATATTTTCACCGCTTCCCTCGGCTACATAACCGTCTGCATCCAGGAGGATAGCTTCGTCATAGCCAAGAGAAGTAACTTCCATCTTAGCATAAATTGAATTTACATAATTACCGCATATCTTTGCTTTGGTCATAGAAGCATTTACATGCATCCTGGTAAATGAAGATACTTTAGTTCTTATACCATTATTTACCCCATCTTCTCCCAGATATGCGCCCCATGGCCATACGGCTATGATAACATTTATTGGATTGTCCTTGGGATGTACACCCATTACACCATCACCTATAAATGCAAGAGGTCTAATATAGCAAGAAATGAGGTTGTTTTCTTTAATTGTATTTAGAATTGCCTCGGTAATTTCTTCTTTTGTAAAAGGAATCTTAATGTTAGCAATATGAGCAGAAGTAAACATTCTTTTTACGTGCTCAGAAAGTCTGAAAATAGCTGTTTTTCCCTCTTGGCATTCATAAGCCCTTATACCTTCAAATACCCCTAAACCATAGTGAAGTGTATGAGTTAATACGTGTACATTTGCATCCTTCCAGTCAACAAGTTTGCCGTTAAACCATATTTTGTAAGGCATTTCAGTCATCGGTTATCTCCATAATCCTAAATAAAGTTTAGTAGTATACCCAAATAACTTTTGATATATCAACTATATTGAATTATTTATTGAATCTTGACTTGTTTATTGTTTATTTGGATAATTATATTGCAAATGCGAAATAAAGGGGAAAATGACAGCGACGTTATTGTAATTAAAAAATACAGTAACAAAAGATTATATGACAGCGCAAAGAAAAAATATATTACACTTGAGCATATATCAGACCTTATTAAAAGTGGAAAAGAAATTCAGGTTATAGACACTCAGACAAAGGAGGATATTACAAAGTTAATACTTATTCAGACTATTTTGGAGAATGAAAAGAACAAAGAAGATATTCTCCCTGCTTCTTTCCTTCATAGCATAATAAAATATGGCAACCAGATTGCTAAAGAATATTTTGATAACAGCTTTATAATGATGATGCAGCCTTATATTAGTTTTAAAAAAACCTACAAAAGAATATGAATAGAATGGGTTTACAAAACCCTTTTAGCCCCTTTAACTTTGATCGGAATACTGAAAATATTAGTAATTCTGATTCAAAAAATAATTCAGAAAGCAGTGATTTAAAAACTTACATCAAAAAATGGAAGAGCTTGAAAGAAAGCTTCGAGATCTGAGTAAATAAACCTTAACTACTTGCTATAAGAAATCCTAAAAATCTTACCACCGCTATCATCTGAAATCAGGAGACTTCCATCTTTATTTACCAGCACACCAACCGGACGAGCAGTTCTTGTTGTTCCTTTAAGCCACCCTGAGGCAAAATCTTCTATTGATATGGGTTTGTTGTCCTTAATTTTAATCCTGATAACTTTATATCCTGTTGGCACAGAGCGATTCCAAGAACCATGAAAAGCGACAAACAAGTCTCCATGAAATTCTTTTGGAAACTGACTACCTGTGTAGAAGGTTAATCCTAGAGGAGCAGAATGAGCTTGCATTTCAAATACCGGTGGTTCTGTATTCTTACAAAATGATGCATTTCCCATTTTAGGATCGGGGATTTTATCACCATAACAAAAAGGCCAGCCGTAATGCCTGCCTTCTTTTATTATATTAATCTCTTCTGGAGGCAGGTTATCCCCCAGCCAGTCTCTACCGTTATTTGAAGCCCATATTTGGTTAGTATTTGGATAAAGAGCAAGTCCTACAGAGTTTTTTAGTCCTTCTGCATATATTTTGCCTTCGCTCCCATCTGGGTTGAATTGCATAATAGAAGCTCTTCTTTGATCTTTTTCTTT
>SMWS01000121.1 GCA_004356685.1 Deltaproteobacteria bacterium | reverse complement strand
TTTGTCAAAATATTCTAATGAGATATGGAAACACAAATTTGCAATATTCAATGCATATTATTTTCCTGAAGTAGATGATACTTTCCTATACCCTTCAATAACACCTGTTAATACTTTTCGCTTGATTTTTAATCTTTACTTCGATAAAAATTATGACTTATTACCAGATAAACACTATAAAACCAATTATGCAAACTTTTATCGCTTTTTAGATGTTACAGATAAAATAAAGAATAATTAAATAAGACACTTGCAAAATAATACGATTTCTGGCTTAAAAAAATCTTGGGGTTATCATTTGATAATTAATGGGTAATTTTGTCTACTTTAATTAAAAAAATTATTATTTGAGGATATTTTAATCTAAGAAAATTAAATAAGCTTCTGCTTAAAATTATTTACGGAATCGTCTATATAATTAACACGTTCTAATAATTGGGAAAAGACTACAGGATATTCTGGCTCTACTGCTCCCCTGTTTTTAGGGATACCATAAAAGCCAGGATTTCCGGGATCACCCCTGTGACCAATTCTTTCCGGGTCTCTTTTTTGAGTATTTACCACCATGTTGTCGTGTATTTCTCCGACATATTCTCCACTCATTTTATGAACATTTGCCCCGCTTATTTGACCAATTGCCTGGCCATGTAAAGTATGAATATAATTTCCGCTTATATAACCAACGGGATTTCCCAATTGATCGTAAATATAATTTGGCAATTTATTCTCCTAAATAAATTATAGCACAATAATTAATTTTTAACTATATTCTTTATCTTTCAATTTTAATAATAATCTATATGTTTAGCAGTAGGATTACCCTATTTAGTATTTCAATTTAAATCATTAGTATAAAAACCTTGTGTCTGGAAATAACTGGAAAATATTATTATTAGTTTTTACAATTATAACCTGGGGCTACTCGTGGATTTTAATGAAACAATCACTGGAGTATATGCAGCCCTTTACTTTTGTTGCATTAAGAAATGCCATAGCCGCAGCGGTTTTGCTACCGTTTATTTTGTTGCATAGTTCCTATAAGCACTCTAATTTTAAAAATCCAAATTACATAATAGTCGGCATATTTCAAACCACTGCGATGATGGCTTTTATTATTTATGGGATGAAGTTTGTAACAGCTGGAAAAACCTCTGTAATAGTCTATACAATGCCTCTTTGGACAAGTTTATTGTTACATTTCTTACTAAAAGAGAGATTAAACAATGCCAAGTGGATTGGAGTCATATTAGGAATTTTTGGTACCGCATTTATCCTGGGATGGGATGCTATTTCTGTTCAAAGCGTAGAAATAATATATGGGGAGCTTTTGATCATACTTGCCGCAATTTCTTGGGCAATAGCAAATATATGGAACAGAAAAAAACTGCGAGATCATAACCCATTTATAGTAAATGGTTACCAGCTTATTTTTGGAGCAGCGTTTCTAATTATAATAGCATACATAATTGAAGGCAGTTTTAGAGTCGATTGGAATTACCATTCAATATTCATAATACTGTTTACGGGGATAGTTGCTTCGGCGATTAATTTTTCTATATGGTTTTATTTAATAAACAAATTTGATATAAATATCACCACTTTTTCATCTTTGCTAGTACCTGTAGTCGCCTTAACTTTCGACAGAATTATTCTGGGAACAAAACTGGACATGGGAGTATTGTTGGGTGGAGTTCTTATAGTTTTAAGTATTTATAAAATATCAAAATCTAAAGCTTAAGAAACATGAGGTGCTCAGTTAACCAGGCTCAATCAAAACCCCTTTCATCAGCAATGCTAATTTCTATATAACATTTCGCCATAAAGCTAAACATGCATGCTGCGTTTGTGAGCAGGGGACTGTAAACTGTAATATCGTGTTCCATATTTCATTAGACTAATGCCTTTTCACTTTTTTTGATTCTATTTTATACCAAAAAATAGTTATCAAATCTATGATAGTTATTGAGATGACTCTAAGTTCAAGCCCTAGAATAGTAGGGCTTAATTTATCAGTCCTGAGCAGCTTTAATCTGTACACAAGCACAAATAAAATTCATAAATTAATAGATTCATCTTAATAAACTAAAGCAATTATGATCTCTAACTATCTGTTATCATACGATATTTATGTATTTGAGGGTGTTGATAAAATGTTTACAGCTTTATTAATAAATAGTTAAAAGCATGTTGATAGATTGTTAACAACTTTTGATTTAACAATATTGACCGATTCTTTTAACAAACTGCTTATTTCCCAATTTTTGCAATATATCTGAAATCGGTTTTTTTAAAACTGGGTGAATTAGGTCGGGGTTTATTTCACAAAGAGGCTCTATTACAAATTTTCTTAAATGCGCCTGCCTGTGAGGAATTATAAGACTGGTGGTTTCTAAAATTAAATCATTATAAAAAATTATATCCAGATCAATTGTTCTTGGCTTATAGTCACCTTTGCTTGCTCTTCCCAACTTTTTTTCGGTATCTATTAAATAATTCAGTAAATCATGTGGCTGCAGACTCGTCTCAATTTCGGCAGCACAGTTTATAAAATTGTTTTGATCACTAACTCCAAAAGGTTCTGTTTCATAAAAAGATGAGACAACTTTTAACATTAAAAATGTCGATAGTTCATCCAGTGCTTTTATGCTGTGTTCAATTCTATTTTCTATGTTTGAACCTAAACTTATATAAGCTATATTCATCTTAATATTATTGTAATAAACATTAGACAAAAATTCCATTACATGGAGGAGCTATGCTGCTATCAGAACAAGATATTATGCAAAACCTATCATCACTAGACGGTTGGGAACAATCTGGAATAGAGATTGAAAAACAATTCAAGTTTAAAAACTTTATTCATTCGATTGGCTTTGTAAATAAAGTAGCGATACTTGCTGAAAAAGCAGATCATCATCCCGACATTTTAGTACAATATAATAAAGTAAAATTAGTGCTTTCTACACATAGCGAAGGTGGAATAACTGAAAAAGATTTTAGTCTTGCAAACGAGATAGAAAATATTTTGTAAAATGCTAATTTTATAAGTTTAATATCAATATTTCAGTGAGGCACTTTTATCATTTCTAAAATCTCCATGATAGCCTCTTCTTCTGTAGAAACTTTTGAAACCTCGGTTTTCATGATTACCCGGTGAGCAAGTACTGCTACAGCCATGTTTTTTACATCGTCAGGGATGCAGTAATTTCTTCCTTCGACTATTGCATTTGCCTGAGCCGCCAATTTAAGCGCAATAGTTCCTCTTGGGCTTACTCCAAGATCAAAATATGAATTGTCACGGGTTTTATTAACAATATCCAGGATATATTCCAGTATGGACTCGTCTATGGTTACTTTTATTACGAGGGACTGTAAGTAAAGAATGTCATCTTTCGATACAACCGGACTTAGGTCGTCACTCGAATTATAAGGGTTGATATTAGTAATAATTTCTTTTTCACTTTGATAGTCCGGATAGCCAATGCTAATTCTAATAGCAAATCTGTCTAACTGGTTTTCAGGAAGGGGAAAAGTGCCTTTGTATTCAAAAGGATTTTGAGTGGCTATAACTATAAAAGGTTTAATAAGGTTAAAGGTCCTGCCGTCTATCGTAACTTTTGCCTCACCCATAGCCTGAAGCAGAGCACTCTGTGTTTTAGGTGTTGCACGGTTTATCTCATCGGCAACAACGATGCAGGAAAAAATTGGCCCCGGCTTAAATTTAAACTCAGATGTATTATGATCATAAATAGAAACACCCAATATATCAGAAGGTAAAAGGTCGCTTGTAAACTGGATTCTGTTATAAGAGAGGTTAGTAGATTTAGCCAGTGCCTGGGCAAGAGTAGTTTTACCAACACCTGGAACATCCTCAATTAAAACATGCCCTCCTGAAAGAAACGCGACTATAACATCTCTTATTACCTCTTTTTTACCCTTTATTACCTTTTGAATGTTTTTTTCTAATATATTTACTTTTTGTATTGCTTCAGAACTATCCACTTTAATCTCTTTACTAGTCTTTATGCCTTACCACAACATTTTTTGTATTTTTTACCACTACCGCATGGACAAAGCTGGTTTCTTCCAACCTTTTTTTCTCTTCTGACAGGCTTCTTTTTTTCTTCACTTTCTCCTCTGCCAATTACCATTCTTTCCTGCTCTATTTTTCTTCTCCTCTCCAGCCTGTCTATATCAACATCACTCACGGGTTTAACAAGGAATAGCTTTGTACAAACTTCTTCATTAAACAGTTCCATAAGCCCGGTAAACATTTGATATCCTTCTCTTTTATATTCCTGAAGTGGATCTTTCTGAGCATATCCCCTAAGACCAATTCCCTCCCTAAGATGATCCATACTGAGCAGGTGGTCTTTCCAGAGGTGATCAAGAGTCTGCAAAATAATGAATTTTTCAATCTGCCGCAGTGTATCTTCTCCGATTTCTTCTTCTTTGTCGTTATATGCATCAACAATTCTATTTCGTAAGCTTTGGGTAATTTGATCGTGGTCTAGCCCATAATCTTTTATTTCATCCCCACTTATTTCAATATTAAATAGTCTTTTTGAGGTTTCGGCAATTTCCTCAAAATCTACTTCATCCTCTTTTGCCTTTTGGGGAATATATTCTAAAACTAAGCTTTCAATTGTTTCATCAACGATTTCATAAAAAATTTCTTTGATGTTTTTGCCAGACAGTATTTCTTTTCTTTTAGTATAAATTACGTCCCTTTGTGTATTTAATACATCATCATACTCAAGCAGATGTTTTCTAATATCGAAGTTTCTGGACTCAACTTTTTTTTGCGCATTCTCTATTGATTTAGAGATAAGAGAAGCCTCGATGGGTTCGCCCTCTTTCCACCCAAGCTTATCCATGATGCTCGTGATTTTTTCAGAAGCAAAGAGTCTCATTAAATCGTCATCCAATGCAACATAAAATCTGGATGATCCCGGGTCGCCCTGCCTTCCGGCACGACCTCTTAACTGATTGTCTATTCTTCGGGATTCATGTCTTTCTGTAGCGATAATATGAAGTCCACCCAGTTCTAAAACTTTTTTCTTTTCACTGTCACATATATTTTTTGCCTCAATCATTACTTCTTCATATTCATCTTCTTGCAGTTCGTTCAACTCGGCATTAAATGATTTCTTTGCAATATCAGCAGCCAGAAATTCAGGGTTTCCGCCCAGAACTATGTCTGTGCCCCTTCCCGCCATATTGGTTGCGATAGTAATAGCCCCGATCCTTCCTGCCTGAGCTACAATATGCGCTTCTTTTTCATGTTGTTTTGCATTTAAAACCCGAAACTTGACCTTATGTTTGTCCAGCAGCTTGCTTATTTTTTCAGAATTTTCTATTGATGTTGTTCCAACTAACATTGGCCTTCCTGTAGAGTTAACTTCCTTTATTTCATCTACTACAGCGTTTAGTTTTTCTTTTTCTGTTTTGTATATTACGTCATTTAGATCATCTCTGATCATTTGCATGTTGGTTGGAATCACGGATACATCGAGTTTGTAAATGTTCTTAAACTCAAATGCTTCAGTGTCTGCTGTTCCGGTCATCCCGGAAAGCTTACGGTACATTCTAAAGTAGTTTTGGATCGTTATAGTGGCTAAGGTTTGGTTCTCATTTTCAATTTGAACGCCTTCTTTTGCCTCAACTGCCTGGTGAAGACCATCGCTCCACCTTCTTCCGGGCATAAGTCTTCCTGTAAACTCATCAACAATGATCACCTGACCGTCTTTAACAATATACTCAACATCGTTTTGAAATAGGTGATGAGCACGCAGTCCCTGAATTACATGATGAAGCAACTCAAGATTTGAAGGATCGTATATGTTGCTGATACCAAGGATTTTTTCAACCTTACTTGATCCTTCTTCGGTGGGCGTTACCTGTTTAGTTTTTTCATCTATAGTAAAGTCTTTATCTTTATTTAGCTTTTTTACTACACTGTCAATTTGATAATAAAGCTCCGTCGAGTCTTCAGAAGGGCCGGAGATAATAAGTGGCGTGCGCGCTTCATCAATTAAAATGCTGTCAACCTCATCAACAATGGCAAAACTGTGTCCTCTCTGTACATATTCTTCTAAAGAAAATTTCATGTTGTCTCTAAGATAGTCAAAACCAAACTCATTGTTGGTTCCATAAGTAATTTCTGCTCTATAAGCATCCTGCCTGGAACATTCAACAAGCTTTGTTTTAAATGATGTCAGTGCATCAAGATTTTTGTCAGGTGGAATTTCTAAGTCAGAATACTCCTGCGGCCATACACTTAAGTTTTCATCAATTGCTTTTTTTGCCTTTGCCTCATCTTCCCACTGAACTAAATATGAAATTTCATGATTAATAACCCCTAGATTCAAACCCAGAAGTTTATATATGGGCGCCATCCAAAGAGCGTCTCTTCGGGCTAAATAATCATTTACAGTGACAAGATGGGCGCCATAGCCGGTCAGGCCATTTAAATACAAGGGAAGTGCCGCAACAAGTGTTTTTCCTTCACCGGTTTTCATTTCACCAATATTGCCCTGGTGAAGAGAGATTCCTCCTACAAGTTGTACATCAAAGTGCCTCATGCCCAAAGTTCTTTTTGAGACCTCCCTAACTAAGGAAAACGCTTCGGGGAGAATTTCAAAAAGAGTTGTTTCCAGTTTATCAAAAAATTCATCTTCATCAGTATCTACAGTGCTATTAATTGCTTCACTAATCCTGGATTTAAACTCATCAGATTTTTTAGAAAGATCGGAAATAGATAATTCTGCTAACGGCTGTTCATATTCATTGGAACTATCTACCACTATCTGCAGCTTTTTAAGCTGGCGTTGGTTTTTTGAACCAACTATTTTTTTCATTATATAGGATATCATCTAATGTTTGTCCTCCGGACTGCTCGCCGCTGAAAGTATAAGCACTTCTTTTAGCATAACAAGTTCAATTAAATATTTTAGTGCAATTCAACAGAAACAACCTTTGATGTTCCAGGCTCCTGAGAAGTAATACCTATCAAATAGTTAACATCGTGCATGGTGTTTTTATTGTGCGTGATTAACAATACCTGTGATTGCTTGGATATTTCTTTTACAACTTCTAAAAAGCTTTTGGTGTTAGAGTCGTCTAAAGGCGCATCTATTTCATCAAGCAGTAAAAACGGTGCAGGTTTAACGAAACAGGCAGATAGTATAAGAGTTATAGCGGCCAGCGCTTTTTCTCCTCCTGACAAAAGATTTATAGACTGAAACTTTTTACCCTTGGGTCTTACATATACCTCTACGCCTGTATTTAAGAGATCATCAGGATCAGTAAGTTCGAGCTTGCCTTCACCACCCCTAAAAATTTGTGGAAATAACTCTTTAAACTTATCGCTAACCAGGTCATAAGTTTCCTTAAACCTCATCTTTGATTCTTTGTCCAGTTTGTTAATTGCTTTTCTCAGCGAATCCATTGCATTTTCTAAATCTTCTACCTGTTCTGTTAAAAATTTGTTTCTATCTTCTAGTTTTAGATACTCTTCAGGGGCTAAGAGATTTACCGGGCCAAATCTTTGCAGTCGATTTTTTAAACTATCTAATTTATTTTCCATTTCTATAGTATTAAAATCTAACTGCTCGCTTGAGTATTCTGTATCTTCAATATCCCTGTTTGCGGTTAAGTGTTTAATCTCTATATCAACGCTGTTAAGCTCCAAATCAAACTGGGCAGAGGATTTTTTCAGATCTTCTAATTCTCTTGTAATGACCGAGATTTGATCGTCATAGACTTTGAGCTCTTGCTCAATCTGTTTTCTCTTAGCTGAAAAATTAGAAACAATTTCGTTATCTTCATTTATTTTTCTGTTAATTAACTCTTTATCCTCTCCCAGTTTTAGTAATTCTTTTACAATACTGGCTTTACTGTAATTTGTTTTTTCAAAATCTGATCTCTGAATGATAACTTTAAGGCTTAAATCATTTTTTCTTAATAAATAATAGTTTGATTCCTGCTCTAATCCATTAATCTTTTCTTTTAAAGCAGCTATATCAACTTTGCTTTGATTAACAAACAAGCCAATTTCGGTGTCCTTATCTTCTAATTCTCTAAGTTCTTTATCTAAGTTTTTAAATCCGGTCTCAAACCTTATCTTTTTTAACTCCAATTCATTTATGTATTTACTCAGATCAGCAAGTGACAGTACTTTACCTCCTTTTTCAGCTTTGAAGCTTTCAATTTCGAATACAACAGATCTATAATTTTCTCTATTTCCGTCATTTATATCTTTTAAATTTATTAGATCTTTCCTTATTTCAGCTTCTTTTATGTCTAAATCTCTCAGCTGCGCATCAAGCTTTATTTTAGAACTATTTGAATTATCTAATCTAATCTCTAATGCGCTTAGCTCTAATTGTGAATTATCAATATATTTTTTAAGGCCGTCAGATTTTGCCAGTAATTGATCTATTTCTCTTTTTCTTTCAAACACACCGTCTGAAGATAGTCCACCGCAAATAAATCCCGAACTATCGATATAGTCTCCATCAAGAGTTACAAATGAATATCCTTGTTCTAACCTTTGTTCAATGTTACTAATGCTATCCAGTGAATCTGCAATATAAATTTTATCCAGAAGGTTAGTGGCTAAACCACTTATTACAGGGTCTGTTTCAATAACATTAATTAAGGGTACCAAGCTAAGCTTCTCATCCCCCTCAGCGCTTTTTTTATGATAGATATCCAAAGGAACAAAAGTGCCTTTACCAGCTTTTTGATTTTTAAGAGAGTTAATCAAAGGAAATGCTTCTTTGAGATTATTTATAACAGCCCATTTCAGCTTTTCACCCAAAGCAGCTTCTACGGCTTTATCATATATCTCAGAAACAGATATATAATCAGCCAGAAGTCCAAGCACTTCTCTTCCTTTGTGCTCTAGTATAAATTTGCTCAGTTCACTTGGAAGCCATTCATAATTGGTCTGTATTTTTTCAATAGCCGTGAGATGAGATTTTGCCTGGTTAAACTGTTCTCGGCAGTCCCTTAAGTCAGTTTCTAAGTTGTATTTGGTATTTTTTAACCGGGTTAGTTCGTTTTCAAGTTTCCTTAGTTTATCTCCCAAACTAATTTTCCCGACAACCACATTTCTTAGTGCGTTTTCATTTAGCCTCAGATCTGCAGTGTTTAAAGACATTTTATTGCGGATTTGCGTTTTTTCTTTTTTAAGTCTGTAAATTCTTGATTCTAGTTCATTAACATCTTTTTCTATGCCCACGACTTTGGTTTTAACGCTTCCATATTCATCTAACGACCTAAGGAGACCCTCACGGTATTCATTATACTCCTGCTTTTTATTTGTTAGATTATGTTTGTAGGTATCTGTAAGATTTTGTTTTGCTAAAAGCTCATTTTCTTTTTCAGCCACACTGGATATTAACAACTTCAGTTCTGATTGTTTTTGGAAGGTAATTTTTTCAATGTTCTCGATTTCTTTTATACTATTGTTTTTATCCGTGTTAATAGTCGATAGTGTATCAATTAATATGTTTTCTTCTCTATGATTTAATTCAATATTGTTTTCGGTGGATTGCAGTTTCTTTGTATCTTCAAAATATTCATTTCTTAAATTCTCAATTTCGCGGTCAACTTTGCCTATATTCTCTACAGTGTTTTTTCTGCTATTTTCCAGCTCGGAGTTTATCTTTGATTTTTCAGAAATACTATCTTTTGTGTTTAGACTTTTAGTTTTGGTAAAGTTTTTAATTTCGTCTAATTCTTTTTTCTTTCTGATTAATACTTTTTTTTCGATCTGCTCAATTTCCTGAGCAATTTTTTTATATTTTTCTGCGTCATCAGCCTGTTTTTTCAAACTTTTTATTTGGTGCAGAATTTCAGACTGAGATTCTTTTACTATGGTTAAATTATTTGTTGTTGATTCTATTCGGCTCTGGGTTTCTTTTCTTCTAAGCTTATATTTTCCGATACCCGCTACTTCTTCAATAACCTCGCGTTTCCCCTCAGGCTTAGATGTAATGATGCTCTCCACTTTCCCCTGGCTTATAATTGAATAGGCCCTGGCTCCAACTCCGGTATCAACAAATAATTCTGTAATATCCTTTAATCTGCAGGGAACATTATTTATGTAATATTCACTCTGTCCTGATCTAAATAATCTTCTTTTTACATTTATTTCTTCATATCCGGCCCCATTTGCAGAAATGACAATAGAGACCTCTGCCATACCGAGCGGTTTTAGGGTTTCACCTCCATTGGATATAATTTCTTCCATAGTCATAGCCCTTAAATTTCTTGGGTTTTGCTCACCCATAACCCATTTAATAGCATCGATAACATTGGATTTGCCACACCCATTGGGTCCTACTATTGCATTAATATTTGTATGGAAGTCAATTACGGTTTTATCATAAAATGATTTAAACCCACTGAACTCAAGTTTTATTAATTTCATTTACAACAATCCTTATATTTTATGATATATATGTGAATTAGATAAATACAATATTGGAAATTTATATAAATTGACGCAATAGCTATTTTTTAAATAAACTCGACCAAAACCTTTTCTCGGGTCTTAATTTTTTAGCTTCTCTTTTTTCTGTGTTTCTATTTTGTATTACTCTCATTTCCCTCTTAGCATCAGTGAAATCCGGATCATGTTCGACAGCTTTCGAAAAATTAGTTTCTGCTTGTCTAAAATCATCATGGTGCTTAAATATGCTTCCAAGATAAAAATAATTCTCAGCAATCCCGGGGTCTTGTGATATTAATTTCTCAAGCTCTATTACACATTTATCAACGCTCTCTTTATCATCCTTATTATTTAGAAATCTAGCCCAGTTTATTATACCCTTGTATAAGAAACTTTCAGGATTAATTTCGATTGCTTTTTTGAATTTTTCTTCTGCTTGCTCATATTTTTTTTGTTTTAGTAACGCTCCCCCTTCGTTAAACATAAGCTCGGATTGATAAAGTTCCTGTGCTTCGGATTTAAGATCAACAAGTTGATTTGTCGAATCATAATCATCTCTCTTGTCTTCATCACTTAGGGTTTGATAAGCAGTCGAAATTACAGAAAAAATCCGATCTGCTTTTTCTCTTGATCCGTCATCTAATCTAGCGAGTATATCGGGGTGATATTTTTTAACCAGACTATAATAACTATCTCTTATTTCTTGTTTTGAGGAATCTTTATTTACTCCTAAAATCATATAATAATCCTCATCGTCCAGTCTGGAATATAATTCATTTATGCCTTTAATTAGCTCAGAGTTGTCTTTTGAGGTACCTGTACTATCTTTTACAGACAGTCTTTCATCTGTCTTTTCAGATGTTTCAGATTCTTTTTGATGTTTAACCGGTTGTTCTTTAAAAGGTATAACGTTTGATGTGTTGTCAACCACAGGAGCATCTATTTCCATTTCAAGCTCCATTTTACTTACAGCGTGTAACATTTCTTTGTCCTTTTCTGTAAGCTGCTTTTTGGTTTTAGCGCTTATTTTTTCAACATTTGCAGTTTCTGCAATTTCTTCATCAAGGTCTATTATATCTTCATATTCTTCTTCACTGCTTATATCTTTTTCAGCATCACCTGACTTAGTAAATAATCTGCCAATATTGCGGTAGACGTCTTTATCCAAAACCACATAACCCAAAAGATAGATTAAAAAAAGTATTTTTAAAGTATCTTCATTGGCAGTAGTGGTCTTGTTTAACAAGTTTTCTATATTGGTATTTTTTTCCAAATTCTGTATCACTCTGAGTTCCTTAGGACCCAGGCCCAAATCGCCGGTTTTTTGTCCTAAATCTTTTATAACTTTGATTTTTTTTGCTGAGCCTGAATCAAAAAATAACTCTTTAATAAATTGCTTGCCTACAAACCGTTTAATGCCTTCATACAAAACGTGCGGAAAGTCTATTTCATATTTAACAATATCGTTAAGGTTGCTTTTGCCACTATCAAATTTGAATGATCCGGATTTTAAAACAAAACCCCTAACAATTTTTTCCTGTATCTGATCTTCCAAAAGTTCATTTAGCTCATGTGGAGATATTACTCCCATTGATACCAGCACTTCACCCAGCATTTGTTTCTTTTCACTTGCTATGTTAAGCGCTTTTTCGTAATCTTTTACGTTTTCAATTCGTCCGCTTTCAAGCAGCATTCTTCCAAGAGCGGTCTCTACATCTCCTCCCTCGGCATATACGGGCCTGCCGTCAACTAAGTATAATTTTAAATTAACACTGGAGCTAATTGTTAATATCCCTGACAGGGAATTTTTAAATATATAAGACAATAAGATGGGATACGGAAAAGATTCAAGCTCGTTTTTAACCACTTTATTTCTATCAAGAATATTTTCCTGCTGGCCGATGTCAGCAATAAAAAATGTGTTAAGAAAAGCTAACAGGGCGTTTAGCTGGCTAGTTTCTTCGAGAAATAAAACGGGTTTTAAATCTTTATCAAGCTCAATGCTAGTATCCCTTGTAAAATCCATGAACTGAAATTCAGAAGAGTTTCTTACTTTGTTAATGAGGTTGGTGCTAACTTTATGAGATGAAATAAGTTCTATTACTGTAATATCAGGATTTTCGTAGAAAAGTTTATCAATACCCTGATTGTAATCCAGAATCAGTGAACTTATCATTCCCCGGGAATCTAAAAACTCCTTTATTACATAGCAATAATCCTTATCAGAGCCAACTATTAAAGCTCTTAATGACCCCATAAATTTAGCTCCTATTATCCTAAATTAGGAAATAGCTTGGCATTAGGTATTATTTCTGCCTGTTTCCTAATTGATAGAATCCAGTCCCTGTATATATTGTTTTTCTTTCTTTGCAAAATTGTGTTCTTGATATCTTCTTTTTTGTCTTCAAACTCGTTTATATCAATCTGTTTCTTTTCTATTAAAGATAAAATCAAATAGTCGTCTGCGATTTGATAAACCTCTTTGGAAATCTGATTCTTATTGCTCAGTAGAAAAGAATCTAATAATATTTCTTTTGAGTCAATTTCTTCTACCTTATCCAGTCTTGAAAAGTATTCAGTTTCATTATATTTGCTATTATTTGTAGTTTTTAATTCAGAAATTTTCACTTTGTCATTCAGTAATTTCTTATGAAATTTCTTTGATTCTTTTTTGGCTATATCCTTTGCCCTAATAACTTTTAAATCAGCAGTTACATCATCCCTGGCATCTTCCAGATTCTTGTCTCTTTTAGTCTTGATATCTTTAATATTTACAATCCATATATCTTCTGAAACATTAGTAAAATACTTTTCTTCCTTTTTTAATTCAAAAGCTTTATTCTTTACTACTTGTGGGATTGAATCATCGGTGTTAGCGGTAAGAGAGAATATAGATGTAGATGGTTTTTCAATCGCAAATTGTTTTCCAATTTCACTTATCTCTTTTGTCTTTGAATAATCATCTAACTTACCAATAAATTCCTGCCTATTATCATTTTTTCTATCTGCCGTGAGCAAAGACCTTATATCTTCTTTAACTATTTCTAACTCCTTTGGGTTTCCATCTGTATCTAAAAATTCCTCGTCTTTGTATGAATTGTAATAAGCTGCAATTTTTTCATCTGTTATTTCTATACCTTTTTCAAAATCGCCGAGTTTAATTACAATATATTCAATTTCTCTTTGTTCGGCATGAAAATAATTCTTCTTATTTTCACTGAAATATTTTGATATTTCCTCATCTTTGACCTCTACTTGATCCAGATAATCGGAGGGCGAAAATTTTATATACGCAAGCTTAATTCTTTCGTTTTGAATTCTGTAAAGATTCAGCAGCTCTTCGTCGTTTATCTTTGCGGTTTCGTTAATGAAATCGACAAACTTTTGAGCCAGTAGCTCTTCTTTGTATCTTCTCTCAAATTCTCCGACATTCTCTTTTAAACTCTGCTGAACAAAGTTTTTATATGCAGCAAAACCAATGAAGTCTCCATCAATCTGAAATGCCTGGTTCGATATGATAGATTGTTTGAGTTCTTCATCTGTTATCTCAAGCCCCAGCTCCCCGGCTTTTTGGTATAGCAGTTTTAAATCTATCAACTGATTTAAAGCCCTTACCCGTAAAAAATTTAACGCAGCTTCTGGAATTTCGGTGTTTTGATTAAAGCGAGATGTCATACTGTCTCTTAATCTATAATATTCAAATAGTGAAATCTCTTCACCATTTACCTGCGCAGCACTGCCCTGCGAACTAAGCCCGCTGGTTCCAAAGTTAACAAAAGAGTATCCAAAACCAAGTGTGAACACTACTGCTATTACAAACAAAACAACTTTCGTAAGCCACTGATTATTTGATCTAATTAATTCTAAACTCATAATACTCCCTTAAAAATATACAATAATTTGTAATGTGTTAATAGCCTGCCTAAACTTTCTAATATATAACAAAATAAAGAATAAACAATCAAAAGTTTTATGGTAAATCAAAAAATAATGTTAAATAAATAGCTTAAAATAAGGTAAGAATTAATATAGTTTATTAGTTTAAATTAAAGTGTTTAATGAAAACATATTTTAAATTTATGCATAAGGATAAAAAAATATGATTACAGCTCTTGGTGGTGGTGTCGGCGCTGCAAAATTTCTATCTGGCTTAATTAAATTAAACTTAAATGAAAAAATAAATATTATTGTAAATACCGCCGATGATATAACAGTTGGCGGACTCAGGATATCTCCCGATATTGATACGATTATTTATACACTTTCCGGAAATGTAAATACAGATAGAAAATGGGGTTTGGAAGGGGATACATTTAACTGCCTTGCGGCACTAAGCAGGTTTGGCATATATGGCTGGTTTAATTTAGGTGATAAAGACCTTGCTACTCATCTATATAGAACACATCTCCGGTCACTGGGTTATACATATACGCAAATAACCTCGAAAATAGCTAAATCTTATGGACTGGATGATCTGAATATACTCCCAATGAGTGATACAGATGTTGAAACCTGGATAAGTACTAATAAAGGTGAAATGCATTTTCAGGAATATTTAGTAAAAGAAAAAATGCTTCCCGAAGTTAAATCTGTTTATATAAAAGGAATAGAAAATGCAAAAGCAAGTGAGCAGGTAATTGACTCAATATTATCGGCAAATACAATAATACTGTGTCCGAGTAATCCTATTATTAGCATTGGGCCTATTCTAAAAGTTGCGGGTGTAAGGGATGCCATAAAAAAATCTAAGGCAAAAAAAATTGCGATTAGTCCGCTTGTGGGGGGCGTGCCTCTTAAGGGTCCCGCTGATAAGTTGATGAGAGCAGAAGGTCTCGAGGTTTCATCTACCCAGGTAGCAAAACTTTATCAGGATTTTATTGATGAAATGATAATTGATATTAAGGATAAATCAGAGGCAAAAAGAATAGAAAAGCTGGGTATAAAAACGACTATTCTTGATACTGTTATGAAAAATGAAGCAGATTCGATAAATCTGGCTCAAAAAATCCTGAAGACTTAGTTAATTTTCTGGCAATTTTCTACTTGACAATAACAATTAAAATATGGGATTATAGGTATGGGTAAGATGAATAAACCAAATGAGTGAAATTTCTAAATAAATGAGTGAAATTTCTAAATAATTGTATTATTAGTGGTATAATTATTTAGTTAACGTTCAAATATTATATAAATATAAAAGATGAGTACAACTATAAGCCAGCTGGAAAATTTATATTCACAACAAACCTTATCAACGTTTTTTGATATTTCAGGTTTGCATAGTGACTCTGGAGAGAGCATTTCTTCAAGTCTTGAATCAATCTGCCAAAAAGCGGAAAATGGAATTACTATTAACAGGGATGAAGCTCTTTATCTTAATGAATTGGACTATAATAATCTTCTAAGATTGCTGCTCAGTGCTTCGGAAATTAGAAATAAAGGTAAAGGAAAGACCCTTTCATTTTCTAAAAACGTATTTGTTCCCGTGACTCGCCTTTGCAGAGACAAGTGTGGATACTGCACTTTTAAAATAGAACCCGGTGAAGGTGAACTTCTTATTCCGCCTGATGAAGTACTGGAGATTGCTAGAAAAGGTGCGCAGTTAGGCTGCACGGAACTCTTATTTGTAACAGGTGATAAACCAGAGCTAAAATACAAGGTTTACAGAGAAGCGCTTAATGAACTGGGTTTCAATACTACAGCACAATATCTAATTGATCTTAGTGAAAAAGGACTAAAAGAAAATATATTTCCTCACACGAATTTGGGGTTAGCCAATACTGAAGAACTGGAGCAGTTCAGGCAGACAAACCCCAGTATGGGCCTAATGCTTGAAAATATAAGCGATAGGCTGCTTTACAATGGGCAGGCTCATCATGGCTGTCCGGATAAAGTTCCAAAATTAAGAATGAAAACAATGGAGCTTGCAGGTGAACTTAATATCCCCTGGACATCAGGGATATTAGTTGGAATAGGAGAAACCTGCGAAGAGAGGATTGATTCACTTTTTGCACTTAAGCGCTTAAATGATGAGTACGGGCATATTCAGGAGATTATAATTCAGAACTTCAGTCCTAAAGTGGGAATCAGGATGGAAAATCAGCCTTCACCTGAGTTTATTGAAATGATTAAGATTGTGGCAATTTCGAGGCTAATTTTTGGCGAACAAATGAACATACAAGTCCCGCCCAATCTAAATTTAGAGACATATCCTTATTTCACGCTGGCAGGAATAAATGATCTTGGAGGAGTATCTCCTCTAACTATAGATTATGTTAATCCTGAAGCTCCCTGGCCTCAGTTAGACAAAATGCAGCAGATGTGTGAAGAAAATGGATTTGAACTAAAAGAAAGACTTCCGGTATACCCTGAATTTATAAATGATAAATATATAAATAAAGAATTATTACATGTTGTTAGCAACTTTGTAGATGATACAGGTTTTGTTGCTCAGCAGGAGGAAACTGATGGAAGAAATTAAAAATGTGATAGAAAAAATAAAGGAAAACAGAGAAGCAGGTATAGACAGTCTTCTTTCCAGAGTTAATGGAAAGACGTCTAAAATTATTGAAAAAGCGTATTTAGGTGATGAAATTACGATTGATGAAGGCGAGCACCTTTTTTTGCTTGAAGATCCTGAAGCGCTTGCTGCTCTGTGCCTCGCCGCAGATGATATTAGAAAACAGGATGTAGGCGATATTGTTACCTATGTTGTTAACAGAAATATAAACTTTACAAACATATGCTATACGTGGTGCGGTTTTTGTAATTTTATGGCTCCCGAAGGTGATGAAAGGGCCTATTTTCTCACGATGGATGAGATAAAGGATAAGGTTATAGAAGCCTGGGAACATGGGGCTACAGAGGTTTGTATGCAGGGCGGCATGCATCCTGACATAGACGGTAATTATTACGTCGATCTAATTAAAAATGTGAAAAAAGCTGTACCCGAAATGCACACACATGCTTTTTCACCTTTTGAGATTTATTATGGAGCTGAAACTCTCAATATAAGCGAAGAAGATTTTATCGAAATGCTAAAGGATGTAGGTCACGACACATTTCCTGGGACTGCGGCCGAAGTTTTAGATGAAGAAGTCAGGGTAAAGATTGCCCCAAGGAAAATCCCTACAGAAGTCTGGATAAGAGTTGTCAAAAAAGCCCATAAAGCCGGTATGAGGACTACATCAACAATCATGTACGGTCATTTGGATAAGCCTATACACTGGGCAAGGCATTTGAATGTTTTAAGAGAGATTCAGAAAGAAACAGGCGGTTTTACTGAATTTGTTCCTCTAAGATTTATTCCCTGGAACACAAGATTATTTCTTAATTCAAAAGGTAAGGTTCGCCCGGGTCCAACCGATCTAGACCAGATGAAAATGTATGCAATATCAAGACTTATGCTGAGGGGCTATATAAATAACATTCAGGTTTCCTGGGTTAAACAGGGTCCTGAATTTGCCCAGTTTTCACTTACAGCCGGAGCTAATGATTTTGGCGGCACTCTAATGGAAGAGCAGATATCCAGAGCAGCAGGCGCTAATTTTGGACAATACTTCCCTCCTGAAGAGTTCAGGAGACTTACTTGGGAGATCGACAGAATTCCAGCAGAAAGAACAACTACATACGGAATAAGAAAGGTTTTTGATAAAGAAGATGATTCTGAAGCAGTTGCTAGTTAATTTTTAAACATCAATAACAGTATATTTAGTTTTGTCTCTTGTTTTTATATGTCCCGCAAATTTTCTTTTTATGTATTTTTTGAAGATATTTCTTGTCCATGGAATTAGCATAAAAAATCCTGCTAAATCTGTAAGAAGACCGGGGGTAAGAAGAACAACGCCACCAAGAAAAATCAGTAAGCCATCCACCATTTTATCGGCTGGAATTTGACCGCTTTGAAGTTCATTCTGTATTTGTTTGAATATCAAAAATCCCTGCAGTCTGGCAAGAGCGGCTCCCAGGACTCCTGTAATGATTACAATACCAACTGTGGGCCAAAATCCTATTAGCGTCCCTAGTTTAACCAGGATGAATAGTTCGAGCATGGG
>SMWS01000120.1 GCA_004356685.1 Deltaproteobacteria bacterium | reverse complement strand
TTTTTTAGGAAACTGAATAAAGATGTTTGAAGGAATATCAGAAAAGCTAGGTAAATCGTTAAAAGAGATAAGAGGCAAAGCCAGGTTATCTGAGGATAACATCAAAGATACCCTGCGCAATGTACGTCTTAATCTTTTAGAAGCGGATGTAAACTTTCAGGTTGTCAAAGATTTTATTGATTCAGTCCGTGAGAGGTCACTTGGCACTGAAGTAAGTGAGAGCCTTAGCCCGGGTCAGCAGTTTGTAAAGATAGTTGACGAAGAACTTCTTAAAGTTTTAGGTAGCCAAGATACTGAAGTAGATTTGCATCATTCCCCCCCTGTAGTCTTTATGCTGGTTGGACTTCAGGGATCTGGTAAAACGACTACTATTGCAAAACTTGCTAAATACCTAAAAGAAAAGCATAAGAGAAATCCATACCTTGTGCCTGCAGATATTTATAGACCGGCGGCTATAGAGCAGTTGAAGGTTTTAGGGCAGAGCCTTGGCTTTGGAGTCTATGATAGTACGCCAGATATGAAACCGGTCGATATTTGCAACAACGCTTATGATCATGCTGTTTCTAATGGTTACGATGTTTTGTTGATCGACACTGCAGGAAGGCTGCACATTGACGAAGAGCTGATGAATGAGCTTGTGGAGCTAAAGGACAGCCTCAATCCTCATAATATTTACCTTGTGGCAGATGCCATGACAGGACAGGATGCAGTCAATGTTTCTTCAAGCTTCAATGATACTCTCGACATAACGGGCGTGGTACTTACCAAGATGGACGGGGATGCCAGGGGCGGGGCAGCGATGTCAATAAAGGCTGTCACGGGCACGCCAATTGTGTTTTTTGGCACCGGTGAAAAGCTGGATGCCCTCGAGGTATTTCATCCCGACAGGATTGCTTCGCGCATACTTGGTATGGGTGATGTCTTAACATTCATCGAAAAAGCCCAGGGTGCCTTTGAAGAAAAAAAGGCAGAAAAAATGGCCAAGAAGCTCCTCAAGAACAGGTTTTCACTTGAGGATTTTCAAGAATCAATGCTTGCTATGAAAAAGATGGGTTCGCTTGAAGAAATGGCAGGGATGGTCCCTGGGATAAAAGACCTTGCTAAAAATCCAAAGGCAATGAATATGGCGGAAAAGGAAATAGGAAAAACAATTGCAATTATTAATTCTATGACCAAAAAAGAAAGAAAAGATCACACAATTATAAACGGTAGTAGAAGAAAAAGAATTGCAAACGGCAGCGGAACCAGTGTGCCCGAAGTGAACAGAATGATGAAGAATTATGCTCAAATGAGAAAAATGATGAAAAACATGGGAAAAATGGGTAAACTAGCACAAAGGTTAATGAGGTTTTAAAATTAAGCTAAATAATACTGAGGGGGTTTTTTAATTGGTTAAAATAAGACTTACGAGAGTTGGTTCAAAGAAGAGGCCGTTTTACCGTATAGTAGCGGCAGATGCAAGAGCACCAAGGGATGGAAAATTTCTTGAGATTTTGGGATATTATGATCCCAGATCAGAACCTAATAAGTTAGAGATAAAAAAAGATAGAATAGATAAGTGGTTAAAGAACGGAGCTCAATATACCAACAGAGTGGAAAAAATAATTTCTAGTTTATCCAGTTAGTTCTTAAGAGTTTTTACTGGTGCTAGATTTATATACTATTACGGTTTAAACAGGAGGTTATAGTTATGGAAAAACATACTGAACTTGTTAGTTATATTGCTAAGTCACTTGTTGATAGTCCTGATCAGGTTGAAGTGAAAGAAGTAATAGGTGAGCAAACCACTGTTTTAGAGCTGCGAGTAGCCCAGGATGATTTAGGCAAAATCATTGGCAAGCAGGGAAAAACTGCAAAAGCTATAAGAACCATACTTGGTGCTGCTGCTGCAAAGGCTAGAAAAAGAGCTGTTTTAGAAATACTCGAGTGATCTAATATAAAGACTTTTCATGGGGTTGATCCCGTATGGAGTTATTTCAAAGTCACATGGATTCGGCGCAGGGGTACGCCTAGTCCCCTATAGCAGAGATTTATCCAACTTAGCTTTTATAAAATCTGTTTATATAAAAACCGGTGGGTCTGCAGATTTTAAAAAATACACTATACTGGGCCGTTCAATCTCTAAAAAATATGCTATCCTGGATTTAGAGGGGTTAGAAACTTTTGAACAGGTGCAGGAACTGAGGGGCAAAGAGGTTTTTGTACAGACTGAGCAGCTGAGCAACCCGAGCGAAGATGAATACTATTTTTTTGAATTAATCGGACTTTCTGTTTTTAGTACTGATAACAAGCTACTGGGTAAAGTATCAAAAATAACAGATAGTGCTCAGAATATCTTAGTAGTAGAAATGTTGAGTGGTAAGCAGTCACTTATTCCATTTACCGAGCCTATTGTAAAAGAAGTTGACGTTATAAATAAAAGAATTGTGATTGATCCCCCTGCCGGACTTTTAGAGCTATAGTATTAATAATTACAAAATTTTTATAAAACTGGTACGAAAAAATGATGTTTGAAATATTAACTGTCTAGACTTTAATAGCTATAGCATAAATACTAACTGCAATCCTGATATCAATGGTATGAAAGAATGAAATTTGAGATATTAACCCTATTCCCTGAGATTTTTGATTCGGTTTTTTCATCAGGAGTGATTTCTAGAGGGCTTAAATCCAAGCTGTTATCAATTAAAACTCATAATATAAGGGACTTTAGTAAAGATAAAAATAGAGTGGTAGATGACAGGCCCTATGGTGGGGGTGATGGCATGGTTATGAAACCCGGTCCTATAGCCTCTGCTTTAAAGAATATAAACCGCACTGAGCAAAAATCACTGGTGATATTACTAAACCCGGCCGGCAAAGTCTTTAGCGATGAGATTGCCCAAGAGCTTTCAGAATATGAGCAGCTTATTTTTATTTGTGGACGTTATGAAGGAATAGACGAGAGGATTAAGCAAAAGTATGTTGATACAGAAATTTCAATTGGGGATTATATACTTTCAGGCGGTGAATACGCTGCTATAGCAATTATTGACTCTGTATCCCGCTACATTGCCGGAGTGCTTGGTAATGAACACTCAAGCGTGGATGAGTCTTTTAGCAGCGGACTGCTTGAATATCCTCAGTACACAAGACCCGAAGAATTTGAAGGTTTAAAGGTTCCAGAAATTTTACTGTCAGGCGACCATAAGAAAATAGAAAATTGGAGAAGACAAAAGAGCATCGAGATAACATATAAAAACAGACCCGATCTTATTGAAAGAAATGTTTACGAGTTATCCGATATTATAGCCGTAGATAAAATCAAAAGTAAAATCAATAATAATGGTAATTTGTATATTGCATTAGTTCATTATCCCGTATACAATAAGCGGCTTGATGTTGTAAAAACATCTTTTACCAATATCGATGTGCTCGATATGGCAAGAGCCGCAGCGACTTATGGTATAAAGGGTTTTTATTTAGTACATCCGGTGCGCGAGCAAATAGATTTAATACAAAAAGTTATAGATCATTGGAAAATAGGCAAGGGATATAAATATAACAGTAGCAGAAAACAGTCGTTGGAAAATACATTTATTTCAGAAAGCTTAGAAGATACAATTAGCAGTATTGAGCAAATTGAGGGTGCCGAGCCAAAAATAATAGTAACTGATGGAAGATACAGCGACAGAATGACTGGGTATATGGAAATGAGAGAAAAAATAGAGACTGAAAAAAGTCCATTTCTGCTCCTCTTTGGAACTGGTTATGGGCTAGTAAAAGAAATTATTGAAAATGCTGATTATATACTAAAACCTATTGTTGGAAGTGAGCAGTTTAATCATCTATCGGTTAGAAGTGCTGCTAGTATAATACTTGATAGACTGTGCAGCGTTAAAATATAAAAAGGAGTAACAAAGTGGGTATTGTAAGAGAAATTGAAAAGTCTATGCTTAGAGAAGGCGCCGAAGAATTCAGAGCCGGTGATACGGTTGCGGTTCATTATAAAATTAAAGAGGGCGATAGAGAACGTATTCAGATTTTTGAAGGGGTTGTAATTGCTAAAAAAGGCGGGGGCGTAGGAGAAACATTTACTGTAAGAAAGATATCTTATGGTATAGGAGTTGAAAGAATATTCCCACTGCACTCTCCGCTTATAGAAAAAATAGAAGTTAAACGGCTTGGCAAAGTCCGCAGAGCAAAGCTTTATTATTTAAGAGGACTTTCCAGAAAAGCCGCCCGTATCAAAGAAAGAACAAAGCCGGATTCTTTTAATAAGAAAGAGAAGAAGCCAGTTAATTAATTTAGGATATATCTTTTTGCACTGATTTGGCGAAAGCCAAATCAGACTTCCGCTCATCGGGTCAGCAGTTTCACGCTAGACCCAAAACCCCTGACCTTTTGACCCGAACATGCGACATCTGGGGTCTGGATTTTCCTGTTATTTTGTTATTGAATGAATAGGAATCTTTGTGTTTAAATAAGAATAATAACAAATTAACAAAAGCCTGACCCCATTTAACCTCATTACCAAAAAACACCTCTGTTCTTTTCCTTGGATGAAAAGAACCAAAAATCACAGGTTACATTAAAATCCCTAAAAATAACAAACATTTTCTACACGCAATTTTCATAATGCCGGAAAGATAAAAAAATAATACATTGTCAGAAATAGAATTACAGATTTGGTGATTTCTTAACTGTTTTTAAGTTGCTTCATTGTAACGCTCATTCTTTGGATAACCGTATATGCTGAAAAGATCAAGAGTAAAAGCAGTGAAATTTTCAATAAATAATCTCTGCCACCTAAATTAAAAGCGGAAGTTACAAGATTTCCAATAAAATTAAATACAGCAAAAAGCCCCAGGTAAACCACTCTTTCTGTCCTTTGCATTATCCCTACATCGCATTTAACGCCCAGGCCCTCTGCCCTTGCTTTTGTATAACTGACCATCATGGTTGAGCTGATTATCAAAAAGACAACATAGATAAACAAGCTATTTTGAAAATAGCTCAGCAGTCCCAAATAAATAAACGCTTCAGCAATCCTATCAAGACATGAATCAAAAAATGCGCCCGACTCGCTGCTTAAATTTTGCGCTCTGGCTACTCTGCCGTCAAATATATCAAAAGTTGAGCCAGACAGCAGAAGCAGTCCTGCAATAAATATATATCCAAAATGAAAACAAAGACCTGAAATAATAGAAATTATTAAAGATGAAATTGTAAGCACATCTGGGTGAATTTTCTTTTCTATAAGATAGTCTTCTATTGGACGGATAAGTAAAATCCACCAGGTTTTAAGCCCCAGTCCCAGCAGTTTAGACGAACTGGGCACAGTATTATTTTTTGCTCTATCTACTACTTCTTCCGGTACAGGCATTGTTTGATTTGTTTTAAGTCAAATGTTTGGCTAGATTGTAGCTGAATAATCATAAATTGAAAATATGTGTTAACTTAAGCTTTATATTTCACATAATATTTTAGGATAAACATTTGAATAGTGAAAAAATAATAAAGACAGATAGCCCGGATGCAGTTAGTAAGACTTTGCAAACGCTTACAAATGGCGGAGTAATAATTTATCCTACTGAAACTTTATACGGCCTTGGAGCGCTTGTTTCAAAGAGCCAGGCCGCCGAAAGAATATTTCAGATAAAGGGTAGAAATCATAGCATGTCCCTGCCAATACTTGTTAAAGATTTTGTAATGTTAGAAAAATATGCCTCTGTTCCTGTCATGTACAAAGAAATGTTACAGGATTTAATGCCGGGGCCTTTTATGGCTATTTTGAACCTTAAAACTGGAATAAATAAGCTAATTACAGGTGGAAAAGATAAGATCGGTATAAGAATTTCCAATAACACTTTTGTAACATATTTAATGGAGAAACTCGATGTACCACTTATTTCTACTAGCGCAAACACTAGTGGGACTGAAAATGTTTTTGATATTGATGATCTAATCAGCCTTTTTGAAAATAAGGTTGATCTTATAATCGACTCTGGTAATATAAGCCCTTCTAAAGGTTCCACAATAGTGGATTTTACAGTTAATCCTCCTCAAATTGTAAGAGAGGGAGATTTAAGTAAAGCTAAAATAAGAGAATATTTTATTATCAAATAAGAAGGTATTTTTAATATATGGCCAGCATATCCGGGTTTTGCGGTTACAGATATAATCCTGAAGTTGTTGATAATTTCGATGATGTTTTAGCGCCTCCCTATGATGTTATAAGCCCTGAGCAAAGAGATGAGTTGTATGAAAAAAGTATTAATAATGTAGTAAGGGTAATTCTTACAAAAGGGCAGGGAGATGAGAAGTATAAAAATGCATCTCAAACATTTAACAACTGGATAAAAGATAAAGTTCTACTGAGAGACCAGGAACCCTCCATATACGTTTATCATCAGGTTTTTAAGGAAGCAGGTAAAACACTTACAAGAAAAGGGTTTATAGCCGCAGTAAAACTCGAAGATTTTTCTAACGAGCAAATATATGCTCATGAAAAAACATTTTCAGAACCAAAAGCCGACAGGCTAAAACTCATTACAGCATCCAAGGCTAATTTAAGCCCAATATTTTCTGTTTATTCTGATCCTGATCTGGAAATTGAAACAGAGCTTGAGAAGGCGCTTTCGGAGGCTCCGCTATTTGAAAGTATTGATAAAGACGGAGTGGAAAACTATTTGTGGAAGGTATCCGAAGGCAAACTGCTCTCATCTATAGCAGATAAGTTTAAACAAAAGAAATTACTGATTGCCGATGGTCATCATAGGTATGAGACTGCTCTTAATTACAGAAATATTAGAAGAAATGGCAGCGCGGATAAAAGTGGAAATGAGCCCTATGAATCGGTCATGATGTTCCTTTCATCTGCAGAACAGCAGGGACTAATCGTTAAACCTACTTACAGATTGGTTGGCGGTCTCAAAGAAGGTCATATAAAGGATCTGTTAAATAAAATAGAAAATGAGTTTGTTTCTGAAAAATTAGAAATTAGCTCTGGTATAAATAGTATTGAAAACAGCGAGTTTGGTTTAATTACAAGTGAGTTAAGCAGTTTAATAAAAATAAAAGATTTAGTAGGTAAAGAAAGTAACAACGAATTAGGCGTTGTGAAATTGCATGATTTCTTATTAGATTCTATATTAGAAGATGAAGCTGTTAGAGTAAAGTACACTAAATCGCTTGATGAAGTTATGGAGCTTTTGAAAGATAAGTCTTATCAGCTGGGATTTATACTTCCCCCAATTGATGCAGTAGATATACTGCGTTTTGCAGAATCAAACAGAAGACTTCCTCAAAAAACCACCTATTTTTACCCAAAAGTACTATCAGGCCTTGTTTTTAATCTGTTAGATTGAAAATCAATTGTTGATAAAACTTCATTAATATATATTTTACGTGGAGATGATGCTTAAGTGACTCATTTAATATTAATATTTACCTGCGTAACTTTAGTAACGCTTTTAATTGTAATTTACAAATCACTTTCAAAGTTAAGGGAGATGTCTGAGCAATACTGGGGTAATGTTCAGGCTCTGCTAAATAGAAAATATGATCTTGTAACAGTTCTTACAGAGTTTATAAAGAGTCATTCTAAAGACAACAGTGATGCTGCCAGTGAATTAATAGAAGCTAAATTAAAGACAATGCAGTCCTTTACTCCACTGCAAAAATCTCTTACAGAAAAATCGCTTGATGATAACATAACTAAGATCTTTGAAATTTCTGAGACTAACAAGGACCTTATAAAAGATGAGAAATATTTAAAGATTAAAGAAGATATCGGTTCGGTTAAAAAAGAGCTTATGGTTTCAAGCAGCTATTACAATGCCATTATAAGAGATTATAATTCAAAGATAAGCTCCTTTCCTTCAAGCTTGGTAGCAAAAATGCTAGGCCATTACAGTAAAGAAACTTTTGATGTAGATTTAAATTTTCAAAAGGCAAACAAAACTCAGTAGCTTTTTATTTTCACTTTAAACCAAAATTTTTTTTGTTAGTAACATAAAAAAAGGCGGGTTAGTCGTAGTAGAGTAACCCGCCTACTTAAATCTGATTTAAGTAAAAATACTTGTTTGTATTTGTTATATGTGTCACATAGTGACTACATCATATCGCCCATGGCTCCTGGATGCATACCGCCCATAGGTGGACCACCTACGCCACCCATCTCGTTCTTAGAATCTGGTTTTTCGGCTACTAAAGCTTCGGTAGTTAGCAGCAGCCCTGCTACACTCGATGCATTCTGTATTGCCGTCCTCACTACCTTTGCTGGATCCACTATCCCGGCTTCAATCATATCACAGTACACTAACCTCGCTGCATCAAACCCATTTGATCCCTTCGATCCCTTTACCTTCTCTACCACTATTGAGCCATCCCAGCCCGCATTGCGTGCTATCTCTCTTAAGGGCTCTTCCAGTACTTTTTTTACTATATTAACCCCTACCTGCTGTTCAGAATCTCCTGCATCATATGCGTCCACTGACTTAATTGCCCTTACAAACGCTACTCCCCCTCCAGGTACCACTCCCTCTTCCACTGCAGCTCTTGTTGCATTAAGCGCATCCTCTACTCTTGCCTTCTTTTCCTTCATCTCCGTTTCCGTTGCTGCTCCTACTTTTATCACTGCCACCCCGCCTGCAAGCTTTGCTAGCCTTTCCTGAAGCTTCTCCCTGTCATATTCCCCGCTAGATTCGTCTATCTGTGCTTTTATCTGTCTTATCTTTCCCTCTATATCACTTTTCTTTCCTTCTCCGCTTATTATTGTTGTATCATCTTTGTCTATTACTATTTTCTTTGCCTTTCCAAGGTCTTTAACAGTTGTGTTTTCAAGTTTCATACCAGCTTCTTCGGCTATTACCTTCCCGCCGGTTAGCACTGCTATATCCTCCAGCATTGACTTCCTTCTGTCTCCAAACCCTGGTGCCTTTATAGCCGCTACTTTAAGCGTTCCTCTTATCTTATTTACTACTAGCGTCGCAAGCGCTTCCCCTTCTATATCCTCTGCTATTATCAGCAGCGGCTTTGTGCTCCTTGCCGATTCCTCGAGCAGTGGCACTAAATCCTTCATGCTCGATATCTTCTTGTCATGCAGCAGTATTAACGGATCTTCCAGATCCACTACCATCTTCTCCGCATCTGTTACAAAGTAAGGGCTTAGGTATCCCCTATCAAACTGCATTCCCTCTACCACTTCAAGTTCAGTGTTTAAGCTCTTTCCCTCTTCCACTGTTATTACTCCATCCTTCCCTACCTTTTCCATTGCATCTGCTATTATGTTGCCTATAGTCTCATCACCATTTGCAGATATCGTAGCTACCTGAGCTATCTCTGTTCTTCCCTTTACCTGTTTGCTTAGTTTTTGTATAGACTCCACAACTACCTCTACTGCTTTATCTATCCCTCTTTTGAGCTTCATTGGGTCATGGCCTGCTGCCACTAGCTTTATTCCCTCTTTGTATATTGATTGTGCAAGCACTGTTGCCGTTGTGGTTCCGTCTCCTGCCACATCGCTTGTCTTCGATGCTACTTCTTTTACCATCTGGGCGCCCATGTTCTCAAACTTGTTCTCCAGCTCTATCTCTTTTGCCACGGTTACTCCGTCTTTTGTTACCACTGGGGCTCCGAATGTCTTCTCTATCAGTACGTTTCTTCCCCTTGGTCCAAGGGTTGCCTTAACTGCTGTCGTTAGTGCATTTACCCCGCGCAGTATTGCATCCTGGGCCTCCCTGCCAAATTTTATCTCTTTTGCTCCCATTACTTGTTGCCTCCTTTGGTTTTCTCGTTTGCTTTAATTATTTTACTACTGCTAGTATGTCA
>SMWS01000119.1 GCA_004356685.1 Deltaproteobacteria bacterium | reverse complement strand
ATCTTTAAGTGATGACAGCAATGTTATTGACCAATATATTTTTAAGTGTGCGGACATCGAAACCGAAGCTTTTACAGCCTTAAATACAGCATATTTTTTCGATGGAGCTTTTGTATATGTCCCTAAAAATACTGTATTGGAAGAAGCGGTACACATATTGTATATATCATCAAACAGTAATTCCTGCATGTATAGTCCCAGGAATTTAATAGTTGTTGAGGACAGTAGCGAGGCAAAAGTAATAGAGCATCACGTATCGTTAGAGGACAGTAATTATTTTTCTAATACCGTTTCAGAGGTAATGATAGGAGAAAATAGCACACTCGATCATTATTTTATTGAGCAGGAAAGTAAAAAGGCATTTAGTATTTCAACTCTAGAGATAAAGCAGGGTAGAAATAGCAATTTGAATTCCCATTCAATTTTGCTTGGAGGATTAATTGTAAGAAATAATATTCATCCGGTGCTTTCGGGAGAGGGGTGTAATTCTACAATAAACGGTTTATATATGCCCGCTGGCCGCCAGCATATGGATAACTTCATGAAGATAGAACATGTAAGTCCTCACTGTGACAGCAGGCAGCTTTACAACGGTATCCTGGCCGATAAATCTAGGGGGGTATTTCATGGAAGGATTATTGTCCACAAAGATGCGCAAAAAACTGATGCTAAACAGACCAATAGAAATCTGCTTTTGTCTGATTTTGCCAAAATAGATACAAAACCGCAGCTGGAAATATATGCTGATGATGTAAAGTGCACACATGGCGCAACCATTGGTCAGTTAGATAAAGATTCTTTATTTTATCTTCGTTCAAGGGGAATTGAGCAACCTCTTGCAAAGGCTATTCTACTGCGTGCTTTTGCGTCTCAAAGCATTGAAACTATCAGGGATTTGCCAATAAGAAATTATGTAGAAAAATTAGTGAATAACTGGTTTATAGAAATAGGTATGATAGAAGATTTTAATTGATATCCATGTTTGAAGGTGACTAGAAATGAATGTTGATCAGATGGAACTTGTATTAGATCATTATAAAAATCCAAGAAACAGCGGAACACTCTCTAATGCCGATTTTTCCCATGAAGAAGGCATTCCCTCCTGCGGAGACAAAATTAGGATAGATATAAAAGTATCCGATGACAAGATCGTAGAAGCAAAATTTTGTGGAAAGGGTTGTGCAATCAGCCAGGCGGCGGCTTCTATATTAACTGAAATGATACAAGGCATGGATTTAAATAGTATTAAAGATATGGACGGGCAGCAATTTTTAGAAACTTTGGGTGTTAATATTTCTCCTATACGCTATAAGTGTGCACTTCTTGCTTTAAAAGTTCTAAAGACCGGCGTTTTTGGTGACAACTCTTTTGAATATGAACATTAGAAAAAGATATGGGAGAATTTGTAAAAGTTGCAAAAACATCAGATATTCCTGCAGGCACGGTAAAGTCTTTTGTTGTAGAAAATGAAGTAATTGCAATCTTTAATCTAAATAATAATTATTATGCTCTAAAAGATCAGTGTTCCCATATGGAACTTCCTCTCTCCGACGGAATATTGGAAGACGATATAATCGTTTGTGCATATCATGGGGCAGAATTTGATATTAAGACAGGAGACGTCCTTTGTATGCCGGCTGTAGAGCCGGTTGAGTCATTTGAAGTAAAGGTAGAAGATGAGCAGATTTATGTGTCAATTGATTAGATGAAATGGAAAAAGTTATAAATAAACTACCGAGTTTTAATGCATACGAAATCAGAAGCGACTTTCCGATTTTCAGTAGAAAAGTTAACGGTAAACCGCTCATATATCTTGATAATGCCGCTACTTCACAAAAACCCCGCCGCGTAATTGATGGACTTAAATCATATTACGAAAACAACAATTCCAATATTCATAGAGGGGTTCATACACTGAGTTATGAATCAACTGTAATGTATGAAGATGCTCACAAAAAAGTTGCCGGCTTTATAGGAGCATCTGACTGGAAGGAAATAGTTTTCACAAGAAATGCGACAGAATCTCTAAATCTTATAGCTTATTCCTGGGGGCTGCATAATTTGGATAAGGGTGACGAAGTATTGATTTCAATTATGGAGCACCACTCGAACATAGTTCCATGGCAAATGCTTTGCCAAGCCAGGGGTATAGTGCTTAAATTTATTGATGTTGACGAAAAAGGCAATCTTGATTTGGAGAGCTTCGAAAGATTGTTGACTGATAAAACAAGGGTCGTTTCAATTATTCATGTTTCTAATGTTTTGGGTGTTGTAAACCCAATCAATTATATATCCAAAAAAACAAGAGAACAGGGGGCTATTTTAATTATTGATGCCGCTCAGTCTGTCCCTCACATAAACTTAAATGTTAAAGAGCTGGATTGTGATTTTTTAGTAGCATCCGGACATAAAATGCTTGGCCCTACTGGTATTGGCTTTTTATATGGCAAGAAAGCTTTGCTGGAGAGTATGGAGCCGTTTTTATTTGGCGGTGATATGATAAGTACTGTAACTAAGGAAAAATCTACCTGGAATGAGCTTCCGTGGAAGTACGAAGCGGGTACACCAAATATTGCCGGTGGGATAGGACTTGGCCTTGCTATAGATTATTTAGAAAATATAGGCCTTGAACAAATAGAAGAACATGAATCAGAACTTTTGGACTATACCCTTAATAATTTAAAGCAATTACCGTGGCTCGAAATATATACTCCTCTTGAAGGGCAAAGAGTGGGAGTGGTTTCTTTTAATGTAAAAGGAGTTCATCCTCATGACGTGGCAGGGGTGATGGATGAAGATGGTATAGCGGTAAGGTCTGGCCATCACTGCACTCAGCCTCTTATGAATAGGCTTAATATAGAATACGCTCTGAGGGCAAGTTTCTATCTTTATAATACTAAAGAAGAAATAGACCAGTTTCTAATATCTCTAAAAAGAGCTTACAAAATATTTAAAAGATAGGACTAGATTTTGTTTATACTCACAAGTTTGTATTGAGCAATAAACTTTTTATGTATATCTCTACAGCTTGTAAAAAGCTGCAAAGCCTTATCATTTTTTTTCAAAATAACTTCGTATGCTCTTTTTAATTCGGTGTTTTCAACAATCACATTCACAACGCCATTTTTAGTTGTTGATTGGCTCCTTAGATGAAGATTATTCAAAGTTGAATACTTTAATTCTGATCGAAAGAAATATTCTGCAGCCTGAACATCTGGATGGTAGAAGCATCTGCCTCTTAAAAAACCTGTCTCAAGCTTACTGTCAAAATAGGAGTCTCTGATTTTTACATAATTTTCTTTATTAATTCTGCCGTAATAAATCCCACCGGGTAATATTAATATATTTGCAGCAAACCTGTGACCACCCAGGTGAGTAGTTTGCCAAACCTCAAAGTCTTTTTCGTATTTACTTAGGTGACCAAACAGTTCTAATCCTTTTTCTCCACAGCACTTATCATGAGATCCATGAGTGCAAACAAGTAATAAGGGTTGCGATTTTAAGGTTTTTTCTGATAGTCCTCTTTCAAAATCGATTTTTAAAATATCCTGATATGAAATAACTCTAAATTCATAAACCTTTTTTTCAGTTTCTTTTGTTACCGCTATGTATAATTTGATATGGTCTTTACTACTATGTTCGTTTCGTATGAGCTGAATTCTTGATTTAGGATGTTGTCCTGCAAGGTCTCTTATTACATTTTTAACTTCTATATCTATATCACAGTTATTAAAAGCCTTTTCTTCCCAAAAGTCTTTATATTCAATTAGAATCCAGAAATTAACATTAGGGGCTGTAGCAAAGATTTGTTCTGAAGCTTGCACAGAATTATCAAAGCAAGTTTTGTTTGTATTAGTCATATTATTCTTCTAATAGGTAGTATAAACTTTATTATAATAATTTTTGATCTTTATTGATATAGTGCGGCTTTTTAACTAGCAATTCCCCGTAGCTTGCTAGGGGGTTACATTATATATAAAAATTTTGGTATAAATTCCCTTCCATTTAGAATTAATTTCCTAACAATTGTTTCATAGATGATGATAATATTCTTATAACTATATTAATTAAGTTTGGTAAAGTAGATAAATCTCTCAAATTCTAGAAATACGCTCGAAACTGAGCCTTAAAATTATTGTTTGTTATTTTATTATTGTTAGTATCTTCTCTAATTATGTAAGAGTAACTAAAATTATGTAAGAATAACTAAATTTCAATTTCAATCTGTGGCTCTTTGAGAAGTAAAAACTTAAACCAGAGGTTATTTCATATATAGAATCTCTGCCAGTTACCTTGTTATCGTCTTAGTCTATAAACGCAAACCTACCAGCAATTTCAATAAATTTTGAAAATATAAAATTCCTCTTTGAACAAGAAATCTCTGAAAAGCTTAGAACTGAGAACGAATACTTAAAGAATAGACTGGTGATTAAATTTTCATGAGGATGGTTTTTCATAGATATTTATACTCTTTAACTGTTTAGTACCTCAATCTTATGGAGTAGAGTATAATAAGATAAAGGAGGTAGACCTATGGGAAGTATACTACACCCTAACGCCAAGACAACGCCAAAGATCAGAGAAGAAATACAAAACTCTACAGAGAGTTACGCTAAATTAGCAAACAAGTATCATTTAAACATAAAGACGGTACAAAAGTGGAAGAAAGCACAAAGTGTACAAGATGGTAAAAGTGGACCAAAAACAATAAAATCTTCACTGAGCACCGAACAACAGCAATTAGTATGTGAATTTAGAAGAATAACAAAGTTTGCCCTTGATGATGTGTATATATGTTTAAAACCCCATATACCAACCCTCTCTAGGTCTAATCTGCATAGATGTCTAAAAAGAAATGGACTAAATAGACTTCCTGTAGAAGATGGGCAGGGTAAAAAGAAAAAAAAGAAGTTTAAGGATTACGAAATAGGATATGTGCATGTAGATATAACGGAGATTAATATAGACAAGAACAAACACTATTTATTTGCAGCAATAGACAGAGTGTGTAAATACGGCTATGTAGAACTGCATGATAATAAAACAATGAAAACTTCAAGGGAATTTCTGCAAAATCTAATAGCAGATATTCCCTTTAAAATACATACAATACTCACAGATAATGGATCACAGTTTACATATGAGTTATTAGCAGAGCATTTAAGGCCAAAGAACAAAATACATGATTTTGATAAGATATGCTTGGATAATAATATAGAGCACAGACTGACAAGATTTAGACACCCCTGGACAAATGGGCAAGTGGAGGTATTTTGCAGGGTACTAAAAGATCATACAACAAAAGCTTATCATTATGACAGTATAGAGCAGTTAAAATACCATATTATGTCATTTTTACTATTGTATAACTACCAAAAAAAACTTAAATCATTAAACTATAAAACACCTTATGATATAATTATCGATAATTACAATATTAAACCCTATCTTTTTAAGGATATCCCTGCCAATAAGTTCGTGGGACTAAACAATTAGAGAATAACAAAGAATCTATAATTTATCTTAAACAGGGATATGAACAAACATATCCCTTTTTTTTTGTTCTTTCAGTTATGGAAAATAAAAAAAATAAAGATAAGCAGAAACGGCTGATTGCTATTTTAAAGATCTTTAAAAAAGAATAT
>SMWS01000118.1 GCA_004356685.1 Deltaproteobacteria bacterium | reverse complement strand
TTTTTTATAAGAACTAAATATATTTGAGAAATCTAAATTAAAGAGATGTTAATACAATCACCCAAAAACTAATGACTGCTGCATTAACAATCACAGCGTAACTAGTGGTAGTTGCGAATTTGTTTAAAAGATGAATTTCTTTAATAAAATCATCAGATAAGGAAATTTTGACATACCCTTTTTTAGGTTCCCCCTCTCTAATTAAGTGACTTAGTTCCTTAGCAATTTTAGAGTTTTTTTTTGGTAAGTCCAAAAAGTTGTCCGTCTTCTTTGATAAACCTTTTAAACTTATACGTTTTGTCATCCTGTGTAATTACCTTAACTCCTCTGTCAAACTCAACAGCTTCATCATTGGTTGCTGTTTTTTTTCGATATATTTTACAGCTTTGTAAAAGAAATATACTCGATAGAATTAAACACACCAGTTTAATGTTTAAATAATTATTTATCATACATTAATAATAAATTAGTTTATAATATTTTGGAAAAAAGAAACTTGCGAATTTTAAATGTTAAAAAATGTGTTTTTCGCAAGCTTTTATTAGAATATGCGTAGATAATACATTTATTTCATTAAAACTATTAATATGTAATAAAAAGTCTTGAAAACACATATATCCAAGTATAAAATACCAGGCATATTACTATGCCCGGTATGGTATTATCCCTCCCTCAACCTCTTCATCTCTTCTCCAACTTTCTTCTGAATAATCTTACCGTAACTTTGTTGCGTTGTGGCTAGCTTAGTATGTCCCAATAACTCAGAGACAATTTCCATAGGTACATTATTATAAAGCAACACCGTGGTCGCAAAAGTTCTCCTTGCCATATGATGGGTAAGCGTCTTTTCAATCCCAACCATATCCGCAATTTCCTTGAGGTATCCATTAAATCTTGCATTGCTGGTTATAGGAAGTAAATACTGATCATCTGAAGCATACTTCCTAAGAATCTTCTTTGCCTTTGGAAGTAAGGGAATAGAAAGCTCCTTTTGAGTCTTCTGCCTTTTCATCTTAATCCAATCTTCGCCATCAAATCCTTTGACAATATGCTCCTTCTTTAAACTTACCATTTCTTTAAATGCCAATCCTGTATAGCAGCAGAAAACAAAGCAGTCTTTGATCACTTCCAAGCGCTTAATTTGAAAGGTAGATTTTTCCAACCTCTTCAGCTCCTCTACAGACAAAAACACCACTTCCTTTGTTCCTTTGTTAACTTTAATGTCTCCATTTTCAATAGCATTCATCATAATTAATCCACCTCCTGCACCTAGTGCCCAACTAGGAATTGCAACTTGAAAATCTGAAATTTTCTTTAGAATATTAGTTACATCAACATTTTTCCTTATGAATGAATTTGATAAAAAATCAAAACTCTGTTCATGCAAGGAGAGCTCTTTTCTATTGCTATCTTCTATAATATCTTTATTTAATCTCATGATTTAATTTAGTAGAAGATTGTTGATTGACTGATTACTCTGACACTTCATATACTCTGTGTTTTTTCATTTTTTAAGAACATCAATTAAACTAATTAGATTCCTTTATTAGTTTATCATAAATAGTTCTGGCATAGTCATATCCTTTTTGAACATCTTCAATTTCCTCAGATCTAAAACGACTCTTTTTCTGTTCCCAACATTGGTCTACAGATGCTCTACACCATTCAGCACTCGCTTTTTCAAGTATTGGTTTTCCATCTACCTCAATAAATATTGGATTTGTATGCGAACTATACTTAACTCTTATAGCCAACCAACATGATTTATCTACAGATGTTGTAAAAGAAATATCGTTCCAATCACCATCTGCTTTAATCGTTTGTTCATCAACCACTACTCCATTTTTAACCAATTCAACAATTACATCTCTAGACGTACCTTGTCTGCTTCTTTCAATATGCCAATAAGGTGGTTTATAAGCATCAGAAGTGGCAATTACGTAACCTTTTCCGTCTTGCTCTTCTTCAAGAAATGCTGCCGCTTTAATAGTCACTTTAACTTTCTTCGTTTTTTTCAAACTTAACAAACTCTCGCCATCTCCTAATTTTAGATTGTCTACTTTAAAATCTATTAAATGAGACCTTCCATCAGAAACATAACTCTTCCCTTTTACCAAGGCATCCATATAATCTGAAAAATCCAGTCCATCTTCAAGTTCAGCATAAATTCTAGCCCTACCTACCTTTTCATCTGAAATACATGGGAAATCCGTTTCGCCACTAATTCGAGTTTTAAAACCAACATTCAATATATGATACCACATATTTAGCTCTGCTGGTAACGGTGTGTCTCCTACCGAATAAAAATCTATTAAATCGTGTGTAACTGTCACAATAAACTCGTTAGCTCCAATACCATCCATTTTAGGAATGATATAATTTGGCAGGTCATCTGTAGGCTCTAATGGTCCCAATCCCCAACCAGAATGCGCATAACCAGTAACTGCTCCTTGATCTTTAGCCCATTTTAAAACTGGCAATGTCCAACTTGGCCACTCTTCAACAGTCGTTGTATTAGGATAATCATCTTCTTTTAAATTTAACAAAACAATATGCCCTGCGTGTGATGACGGGAATCCAGAAACCTCAACATCATAACGCATGATATTTTCTTTGTTTGATAATTCATAATTCTCACCTGTGAAAAATTGCTTTTGATAATACCAACTTGGGGCCCAGGTAAGATTGTTCCCCATATTTAAATCTTCTCCTAAAATTTGACGCCACATGTGTTCTGGAAGCACTCCTTCCTCAGGGCTTTCATAATGCGAGCATCCAGCAGCATGTATATGGTGATCTGCACTGTACCAACCAAAATCTGTCATATGCACCCAACGTTCTAGCGTAAATTCAGCTTCCATTTCTTTTATTCCATTAGGAACTACCAATATTGCTGATTTGTCATGATACTCAGGACCTCTACCATACTGAATGTAATATTTACCTGGTGGCAACATCACATATTCTCCATCATATCGATAAATCTGAGGCTGAAAGAAAAAATCTGGAAACTCATCTTTAGATGCTAACCTTCTTGATGGCAAAGGAAAAATCCCTCTCAATTGTTTCTCTATAGGTAAGTCATATTCAAGCTCCCCTTTTCTTCTTTCTTGCCAATGCTGACTACGAGCTCTAACCAATCTATAATCATCAACATCAAGTTCTACTCCTCCACTGGTCAATCGCTCTACACCATCAGTAATTAAAAAAGAACCCATGGTAGGTGACCCATCCTCTTCTTTAATACTCAAATTAACTTTTACCGCTGGCAACGCTTCAAACAGAATTGACACATTGTTCCTAAATCCAATATCTTGCGTTCCTTGACCAACATTAAATCCTAATTTTACCTCTCTTTTTCCACTTTCTTTTGTGTACAGTTGAAGAATAAAATACTCTACTCCAATTCCTGATAATTTTTTTCTCAACGGCCTACCCTGATAAATAACCATTTCTAAGAATTGATTGTCTATTTCTCCTTCTGAAATAGCATTTTCAGGCTTCATTCGATGCTTTCCACTAGATTTATGCAATATGGGTTTAGCATTTGGGCTCTCAGGCACCAACTCTGCCGAAATATGTGCTTGATTATGAACTTTTACCAGATAAGAAGTCCAACCTTCCTGCATTAATAAAGGAGTGGCAGCACCTTGATATACTTTAACTCGACTCTCTGGATTAATTTCAACATAAGCCAAACAAAAAGGGTCTAGTAACTCTTGTATCTTCTTTACATTTCCTTCTGTATATGCCTCGTTTTGTAGTTTCTTTAACTGATTCGAAACCGCTGCTGGAAATGGATTCCCAATAAACGACATGGCCTCATCTATTCTTAAAGCCTGTGATATAAAAGGTTGTGGCTCTACATTTGAAATTATCGGAACACTCGATTGAGCATGATGATGTTCATGTTGAGCAAACAATGGCAATGATCCAATTGTAAGTAATAATAAAAGATATTTCATAAGTAGTTTATTTATGGTTAATAATAAATTACACTGAACAATAGTATAAACATATTGCGTTTATACCCCTTAATGTGCATAAGTTAAAGAATTATCTATTGAAAAAAATCAAATTGGGATGAAGGATCATGTTTATTGTCCGAATGTTAGCTATTTTTTATCAAGCAAATTTCTGAATTAAAAAACCACCTACCTGAGTTGGAGCTAGTGGCTTGGTTAGATGATCTCTCATCAAAACTAAAATTAATCATTATTTTTCTTAGGTCAGTAACAATTCCTTTTCCTTTCTTCTGATTACGTCTTCAAACCTCATCAATAAGAGTTTCAAATCTTACCATTAGAGACTCTATTTCAGAACTTTCTACCGCTGCCAAATCTCCCCAATATAGTTCCCAAAATCTATTCCTTTTTGATTCAAATAATGTAGATTCCATTTCACTATTTGTTGATAAAAATGATAGAATTTGACGAGTTTCCTTATACAAGGCTGATTTCTCTTCGAATGCCTGTTCCTGCCGTTCTATTTTCCTGAGTTCAAATTCTTTTTCTAACGATTTTTCTTGACTGTCGGTGTATTGATAGATACCAAACAAGATAGTAATCACAGCGATAACAGGAGTAATGATTCCCTTTATAATTATATTCCATTTCCTATGTTGTTCTTCAGTCATTTAATTATGATTGCTAACGATTTGTATATGAAGCGTTGGGCGTTTAAAAGCACTTCATTTTCGGTTTACTACTTATTTTATTTTAAAGCACTAACTTTGATTAAATCACTTATTGCCCAATGATTTATATACTTTGTTGGCAACTGGCTCTTCTATTCTAAATTGTGTAAATTTTTATAATGTACTATAAAAACTCATCGTGTTTTTTCACTGATTTGTTTATTTAAGTTCATCTTTACCTGCAATAAGATAATGGTTGCTCGTAGAACCTTTTGTACGAGCTTCAAGATGTGGAATATATTCAGGGTCTTTCATAAATGCTAAAGCATCTTCTTTTGATGGCCACTCAATGATTGTTCGAAAAGTAGCTTCAGATACTTTTCCTTCGAGCTGTTCGTGACTAGTTGTTCTTGCCAGAAACTTACCTCCGTGTTTTGAAACTAACCTGTTCGCTGATGAAACATAACCTTCTATCCATTTATCTGTGGATGGAGTTATGTCTAATACTGAATAATAAATCATAATATTGAATTTAAAATTAATTACTATAAAACTATATTTCTATTAATTATATCCATTGCAAAATTGAGAAATTTTGTCGTTGAAAATTACTCAAAGTAGATTTTCTTGCTTGTTGCCAACGGTTTGAATAAACGCCTGTTTTAATGGCGTTTATTTTTTGTTATGCACAGATTTTTAATTAATGTCACAAATAATAAAAAGCCTGTTAACTACGACAGGCTTTTCCAATACAAATAAGTTAAAAAGTAATCGATTAAACTACTTTAACATTTACTGCGTTTAGTCCTTTTTCACCTTCCTCAACGTCATAGCTTACTTTGTCTCCTTCAGCTATTTCACTAGTTAATGCACTCTGATGGACAAATACATCTTTACCTCCGTCATCTGGAGTGATGAATCCGAATCCTTTAGAATTATTGAAAAATTTTACTGTTCCGTTACTCATGATTTAAAAATTTAATGAAATACAAATATAGGGTTTTATCACTGATTGTGCATAACGGTCTTGTGTATGGGTTCGTAATGCAAAAGGAAAGAACTTTTGGAAGTGTTTTCGATTCCGATAAACTTTATGAGCAATTATACAGTAAACATTTTAAAAAATTCTATGCTGGAAATCCTACTAAAAAATATTTGAAAATAATAAGTCAACTCCAAAAAGCCGAAAACATACCATACAGCGAAATTGAAAGATTAATTGTAAATTAGTTCCATTATATTTGGCATCTTTATATTCTGCCAAAAAGGATCTATTAAAAATACAAAGCCCTCTGGACGCTTCTTTTATAGCTTTGGCTGGTGGGGATAAAAATCATTAATTTTAAACCATCTAAACATACAACTATTATGGGAAAAGGCGATAAAAAAACAAGACGAGGTAAAATTACTATGGGAACTTTTGGAGTAAGACGACCACGTAAAAAAACAAAAC
>SMWS01000117.1 GCA_004356685.1 Deltaproteobacteria bacterium | reverse complement strand
TCGGAATACTGAAAATATTAGTAATTCTGATTCAAAAAATAATTCAGAAAGCAGTGATTTAAAAACTTACATCAAAAAATGGAAGAGCTTGAAAGAAAGATTAGGGATTTAAGCAAGTAAATAATATCTACTTGTCGTAGTAAATCCTGTATATTTTACCCCCCTTGTCATCTGAAACTAAAAGGCTTCCGTCTATATTGACTAAGACATCAACTGGACGTCCTGTTCTTGTAGTTCCTTTAAGCCACCCTGAGGCAAAATCTTCTATTGATATGGGTTTGTTGTCCTTAATTTTAATCCTGACAACTTTATATCCTGTTGGCACAGAGCGATTCCATGATCCATGAAAAGCGACAAACAAGTCTCCATGAAATTCTTTTGGAAACTGGCTACCTGTGTAGAATGTTAATCCAAGAGGAGCAGAATGAGCCTGCATTTCAAATGCCGGTGGTTCTGTATTGTTACAAAATATAGGATCTCCCATTTTAGGGTCGGGGATTTTATCACCATAACAGAAAGGCCAGCCGTAATGCTTACCCTCTTTAATAATATTTATCTCTTCAGGTGGCAGGTTATCTCCGAGCCAGTCTATGCCGTTATCTGATGCCCATAATTGGTTTGTTTTTGGATTAAGCGCAAGTCCTACAGAGTTTTTTAGTCCTTCTGCATATATTTTGCCTTCGCTCCCATCTGGGTTGAATTGCATAATAGAAGCTCTTCTTTGATCTTTTTCTTTACATATATTGCATGAAGAACCTATTGATAAATATAACTTATTGTACATTCCGAATAAGATGGTTTTTGTAGAATGGCCTCCACGGGGCAGGTTTGGAATTACTATTTCTTTTTCTCCAAGATCATTTTTGTAATCGAAATATTTATATCTTACAATCTGGTTGCTTTCTCCCACGTATAGCCAGTCTTTATAAAAAGCAATCCCATGTGGAGATCTTAGATTCTTAGCTTTTATCAAATATTTATCAGCTTTTCCATTGTTATCTGTATCGGGTAAAGCAATAACTTGCCCTGATCTTATTTCTGTTACAAAAACTACATTATCAGGACTAAGAGCCATGAATCTTGGGCCCTTTAACTTTTCTGCATAAGTATTAATATTAAAATTTGGGGGCAGTTTTATATCATTTGCATCTGCACAAGAAGGAAAGTAAGAGGATATAAATAAAAAGATAATACTAATAATTTTAGTTATAGATTCCAAAATAATTTTAATTTAAATTGATATTGAGGATTCCTGAATATTTTTGATTAAAAGTCTTACTAAACGAATCTATTATGTAATCATTTGCGTTCTCAATTGTTACTTTTCCAGTGGCGGATTCAGTAGTTACATTTGTCATCCTTACTTTACTTAGTCCGCAGGGAATAATCATGTCGTAACAATTAAGGTCATTGTTAATATTAATGGCAAATCCATGATATGTTATCCATCTTTTTACTCCAATTCCAATTGATGCGATTTTTTTGTCATTTGACCAAACCCCTGTAATACCTTTAAAACCCGAGGCTTTAATACCGTAATTTTTCAACATATCAATAATTAAATGTTCCAAAGATCTTAAATACTTATGTATATCTCTGCCCAGGCTATTTAAATTCATTATAGGATAACCAACTATTTGCCCGGGGCCGTGAAACGTAATATCGCCGCCTCTGCTTATTTGTTCAAAATATATGCCTTTATCTTTGAGATAGTTTTGCGAAACAAGAAGGTTCTTTAAATCTCCGCCTCTTCCAATAGTGATAGTGGGTGAATGCTCTAATAGGATCAGAGTGTCTGGAATTAAATTGTTTTTTCTTTTATCCAGAAGGCCGAGTTGAATATTAAGAGCTTTTTTGTAGTCAGTTAATCCAAGATTAAGAATTTTAAATTCGTTCATATAATAATTATACTAACAATTATTATAAAGCAGTTTTATAGAGTGGTTTGATTCTATATACTTCTTGCTCTTCCCATAGATCCAAGCGCAGCTTCCATTATGGCTTCTGAAAGAGTAGGATGAGCGTGGGAAGTTTCGGCTATTTCAAGGGGAGTAGATTCAAGGCTCTTTGCAATTGTAAGCTCAGCAATCATTTCAGTAGCCCCATGTCCTATAATATGAGATCCCAAGATTTCTCCTGTTTTAGAATTGGAGATGATTTTAACAAATCCTTCAGTATCACCAATGGCCACGGCTTTTCCAGCTGCCTTAAATGGATATTTTCCTACGTCATATTTTATACCGAATTCTTTTACCTGTTCTTCAGTATAGCCGACTGAGCCAATTTCGGGCTGGCAGTAGACACAGCTTGGAATATTGTTGTAATGAACCTTGCTGTCTATACCATTTATCTTTTCAATAGCCACAACACCCTCCTCTGAGGCTTTATGTGCAAGAAGTGGGGGGCCTATGACATCGCCGATAGCATATACGTTACTGCATGTAGTCTCATAATCATCATTTGTCTTGATAAAACCATACTCATCAAGCTCAATATTCAGTAAAGCAAGCCCTATATCATTTGATTCTTTATAATAAGCGTATGATGACGGCGCATCATTAGCTACAGCTTTCCTTCCAATTGCTATTAGCATTTGAGATGCCTTAATAGTGGATTCTTTGTTGTTTTTTACGTTTTCTACAACTACATCTACCTGTGTTTCAGCTTTCTTGTAAGACTTATATTTAGTGCTTGTAAGTACATCCATTCCTGACTTCTTAAATATTTTTTCAAGTGTTATGGCTACTTCTTTATCTGCTCCTGGAATTATATGGTCTGCCATCTCTATGATAGTAACTTTACTACCAAATGAATTGTAAACATAGGCAAACTCCACCCCTATATAGCCACCGCCGATAATAATTACAGACTTGGGAAAATCTGTTGAATTTATGGCTTCGTCACTTGTCATAATCATTTTTCCATCAACTTCAATTCCCGGAATCACTCTTGGAACAGAACCCGTGCAAATAAGGATATTGTTGGTACTGAGCTCAAGCTCGCTTTTTTCTCCGATTATTCCAACTTTATTTTTATCTACAAGTTTTCCGGTTCCTCTAAATAGATCGATCTTGTTCTTTTTCAGTAAAAACTCTACGCCTTTAGTTAAAACTGAAGAAGCATTTCTGCTTTTCTGTATTACTTTTGAGTAATCAAATGAGAGTCCTTTTGTTGTTATTCCATAATCCTCTGAATGTAAGAAGTTTTGGTAGATTTCAGCACATTTTAGTATTGCTTTTGAAGGAATACATCCCCAGTTCAGGCAGACACCCCCTGGGTTGTCTCTTTCAATTACTGAGACCTTCATTCCAAGCTGAGCTGCCCTTATAGCAGCCACGTAGCCACCTGGGCCAGATCCTATTACCGTTAAGTCATATTTATTCATAGCGCGTAATAATATATGAGTAATTCTTAAATGGTCAATAATTTGTTAATAATTACTACATTTATTATATTTATTTAATCCATATATTAAAAAATAACTATTATATTGTTCATATTTTGTTATAAATTAAGATATATAAATAATTAGGAGGTTATAAAATAACCAATATTTTAATGAATTCTTCTTCACCAGTTGTCTAATGCCGTAATTAAATATTAATAGTATAAGACCTTAGATATATTAGTTCTTTTATGTTAAAAGATATTTATGTGAATTTAAAGTTAATAAGCATTTAAAATATAACTAAATTATGTATTCTTAGAAATTATGTCCATAGATTATAAAAAAGAAAGAGAAAAGGATAATCTCGAAGAGATTGAGAATAGAGAATGGCTGCAATCTCTCGATTATGTTTTAAATAAAGATGGAAGCGAAAGAGTAAACAGGTTACTTCGGAAACTTCATATTCATGCTAGAAAATCAGGCGTGAATGTACCATTTACGGCAAACACCCCATACATAAACACAATTCCTGTAGAAAAACAGGTAAATTACCCTGGGAGTATTGAGACTGAAAGGCGTATAAGTAATTATATAAGATGGAATGCAATGGCTATGGTAGTCAGAGCCAACAGGGAAAATGATGGGATAGGAGGACATATATCAACTTATGCATCTGCAGCAACACTATACAATATAGGCTTTAATCACTTTTTTAGATCTAGAACTGAAGAGCAGCAAGGAGATATAATTTATTTTCAGGGACATGCTTCACCTGGAATATATTCCCGAGCCTTTCTCGAAGGAAGATTGAGTATCGAAAACCTTGAAAATTTCAGAAATGAAATAAGCTCTGATAAAGGACTATCTTCATACCCGCATCCATGGTTAATGCCTGATTTTTGGGAATTTCCAACTGTATCTATGGGTCTTAGCCCAATAATGGCTATTTATCAGGCCAGGTTTAACAGATACCTGGAGGATAGGGGTTTAAAAGATGAAACAGACGCTAAGGTATGGGCTTTTTTGGGAGACGGTGAAACGGATGAACCTGAAACATTGGGTGCTATAACGCTGGCAAGCAGAGAAGAGCTCGATAATTTAATATTCGTTGTAAATTGCAACCTGCAAAGATTAGACGGCCCTGTAAGAGGTAATGGAAAAATAATCCAGGAATTAGAAGCAATATTCAGGGGAGCGGGTTGGAACGTTATTAAAGTCATCTGGGGAAACGACTGGGATCCTTTACTGGCAGCAGATAAAGATGATATCCTCATAGACAGAATGCAGGAGGCTGTTGATGGTGATTATCAAAAATATATCGTAAAACCCGGTTCTTATATAAGGGAACATTTCTTTGGAACTGATCCGAGGTTGAAAGAATTAGTCAAAAACTATTCCGACGAGCAATTAGAAAAGCTGAAAAGAGGGGGTCATGATGCACAAAAAGTCTACACAGCATATAAAGCCGCAACTGAAAATAAAGGCTCTCCTACTGTAATATTGGCAAAAACTATCAAGGGTTATGGTCTTGGAGAAAGCGGTGAAGGAAAAAACATTACGCATCAACAAAAAAAATTAAATGAACAAGAGTTAAAAGAGTTTAGAACAAGGTTTGGCATACCAATATCAGATGAAGATGTTGCTAAAGCTCCTTTTTATAAACCAGATAAAAATAGCAAGGAAATTAAATACTTAAAAGAGTGCAGAGAAAAACTCGGAGGCTATATCCCTTCAAGAACTATTAAATCTGAAAAGCTAAAAAAGCCTTCAGACGACATTTACGAAGAATTTATTAAAGGTTCAGGAGATAGAGAAGTACCAACTACTATGGCATTTGTGAGAATGCTCTCAAAATTAATGAGGGACAAAAATGTTGGAGACCTTATAGTTCCTATTGTCCCTGACGAAGCAAGGACTTTTGGAATGGAAGCACTGTTTAGACAGGTTGGTATTTATTCTCATGTTGGCCAGATATATGAACCTGTAGATAAAGATACTTTGCTTTATTATAAAGAAGCTAAAGACGGCCAAATACTCGAAGAAGGTATAACAGAAGCAGGCGCAATGTCCTCTTTTATAGCGGCAGGCACCGCCTATGCAACCCATGGCATAAATACAATACCGTTTTTTATTTATTATTCTATGTTCGGGATGCAGAGGATAGGCGACCTTATCTGGGCAGCGGGAGATATGAGATGCAAAGGATTTTTGATCGGGGGAACTGCAGGAAAGACAACACTTGCAGGAGAGGGCCTGCAGCACCAAGATGGTCACAGCCATTTACTGGCATATCCTGTCCCTAACTTAATTACATACGATCCGGCATATGCCTATGAAATTGCCGTTATTATCAAAAACGGCATAGAGAGGATGTACATTAATCAAGAAGATGTATTTTATTATTTCACAGTTATGAACGAAGCTTATATTCAGCCGCCTATGCCTAAGGGGGTGGAGGAAGGGATAATAAAAGGCATTTATAAATTAATAGAATCGGAGAATAAAGATTCAAAACACGCTGTTTCGTTGCTTGGCAGCGGAACAATATTAAATGAATGTATTAAAGCTCAAAAAATTCTCGAAAAAGATTATGATTTAAGAGTAAATGTATTCAGCTTAACCAGTTATAAAGAAATTTATAAAGAGTGTCTGGAAACCGAGAGATGGAATATGCTTCACCCATCAGAAATCTCAAAAGTACCTTACGTATATAAATGTATAGGTGAAGATTCTGACTGTATAGTAGCCGCATCGGATTATGTAAAGGCACTTCCTGAATCTATATCTTCATGGCTTCCTGCAAAATGCATTAGTCTTGGCACAGATGGATTTGGACGGAGTGCAAGCAGGAAGGATTTAAGATCGTTTTTTGAGGTTGATTACAGATATATAATCCTTGCAAGTTTGTACGGACTTAGTAAAGAGAAGAAAATTAAAACTGATATAGTTCAAAAAGCCTGTAAGGATTTTCACATAGATACTGCAAAGCCAAATCCTTTTTTAAGCTAGCTATGGAGGATAATTGAAATATGGAGTTTAAACTTCCCGAACTTGGTGAAAATGTAGAAGGCGGAGATATAATAAACATAATGGTTTCAAAGGGTGAGTCTGTTATTAAAGAACAGCCAATTATGGAGATCGAAACCGATAAAGCTGTAATAGAACTGCCGGCCCCAATAGATGGTTTAATTAAGGAACTACATGTAGAAAATGGAGATAGTATTATAATTGGGCAGTTGTTAGTAACTTTTGATACAGACGGCAATCAACCATCTAAATCAGCTGAACAGGATGTTTCTGAACCTGAGGCTATTGCAATAAAAGAGGTTTCCCAAGAGACAGTTAAAGAAATTAAACCGGAAGAACAAGCCAGTGACAGTGAACTCGGTAGTGATAATTCCAATGTCATATCTATAAGCAGAGAAGAAGAGGATAGTGATAATAATAAAATTATTATCCCGGCTTCACCATCTGTAAGAAGACTTGCAAGAGAAATTGGGGTAGAAATTACCAATGTCGATGGCAGTGGGCCTGGTGGGAGAATCACAGAAAACGATGTAAAAGAATTTGCTAAATCAAATCTATCAACTACAGAAGCAAAAAAATCTACAACCGCGAAAATAACCCAAGTAGATCAAACTCAAAAAAGCGGCGGCTTAATCGAAGAAATGAATAAAGTAAGGGTTCTTACTGCTGATAGACTTACTCAGTCATGGAAAGCTCCGCATGTTACTCAGCATGATAAAGCCGATATTACAGAACTCGAGAAATTAAGGAAACAGTATGGCGATCAGGTTAGCCAAGCTGGCGGCAAACTTACTATGACTTCTATTGTTACAAAAATTACATCTCAGGCATTAGTCAAATTTCCTAAATTCAACTGCAGTATCGACATGGAAAATCATCAAATCATTAATAATAATAATTTTAATATTGGTATAGCGGTAGATACCGACAGAGGTTTACTTGTTCCGGTAATTAAGAATGCGGATAAAAAGAACATAACAGAAATATCAGTCGAACTATCAGATATATCCCAGCGATCTAGAAATAAGAAAATTAAGGTAGATGAACTTCAGGGAAGCACTTTTACTATAACTAATTTAGGAGGAATAGGGGGCACTTATTTTACCCCTGTGATTAATTTTCCAAATGTAGCGATTCTTGGTTTATCAAGATCGACTATAGAACCTGTCTACACTGACGGAGAATTTAAGCCAAGATTAATGATGCCTCTATCCCTGTCATATGATCACAGAATAATAGACGGCGCAGATGCTATTAGATTTTTAAGATGGATAATAGAAGGATTAGAAAATCCATTCTTTACTTTGTTAAACTCATAATTTCTATAAGGATTTATTTTGTCTGAAAGAAAAATAACCACACAGTTAGTTGTTATTGGTGCAGGTCCTGGTGGATACCCTGCAGCTTTTCATGCTGCCGATCTGGGAATTGAAGTAACTTTAATAGATTATAGAAAGTACCCTGGTGGTGTTTGTAATTATGAAGGGTGTATACCCTCAAAGGCGCTACTGCACGTTTCTAAGCTTATTGATGAAGCTGATAATGCTTCTGCTCTTGGCATAACATATAACAAGCCTGTAATTGATATAAACAGTTTAAGAGCGTGGAAGGACGGCGTAGTAAATAAACTTACTGCCGGTCTTGGACAACTGTCCAAATTTAGAAAAATTAATTACATACAGGGACGTGCTGAATTTACAGATTCTAGCAGCTTAAGTGTAAGCACAGCTGAGGATAAAGAAATAAGAGTTAATTTTTCAAAAGCAGTAATTGCCACAGGCTCCTCTCCTGCATCTGTTCCGGGTATTGAAGTAGATAATAACAAAATCCTCGATTCGACAGGCGCTCTGGAAATTGAGGAAATTCCAAATAAATTGCTGGTAATAGGTGGTGGTTATATTGGTCTAGAGCTTGGGGCTGTTTATCAGGCTCTTGGATCGCAGGTAAGTGTTGTAGAAATGATGGATAGCTTAATGGCGGGTGTCGATCAGGACCTCGTTAGGGTTCTTAAAAAAAGACTTACCAATAAATTCGAATCAATAATGCTGAATACAAGAGTTGTAAACATAGAGAACAAGAAAGGTAAACTGAAAGCGCAGTTTAAGACCAAGAAAGATGAAATTATAGAAGACGTATTCGATAAGGTGCTGGTGTCTGTTGGAAGAAAACCTAACTCTGAAAATTTTGGTATTGAAAATACAAAAGTTACAGTCAACAAAAGAGGATTTATAGAAATTAACGATCAAAGAAATACTTCCGATCCAAACATTTATGCTATTGGTGATGTAGCTGGTGATCCGATGCTTGCACATAAGGCAACTTATGAAGGAAAGATTGTAGCAGAAATAATAGCTGGAAAAAATGTACTTTATGATCCAAATGCTATACCCGCAGTTGTATTTACCGACCCAGAAATTGCCTGGTGTGGCATCACAGAGGACGAGGCTAAAGAGCAGGGACTGGATTATACTTCTACAAGGTTTAACTGGGCAGCATCGGGAAGAGCCACAACACTTGATAGGAATGACGGGCTTACAAAATTAATAATAGATAATAAAACAGAAAGGATCTTGGGAATGGGGATAGTAGGTACAGGGGCAGGGGAGATGATAGCAGAGGGAGTATTGGCTATTGAAATGGGAGCTACTGCAACTGACCTAAAACTTACTATTCATCCTCATCCTACTTTAACTGAAACTGTGATGGAAGCAGCAGAAATGTTTTTTGGTTCTTCGACTCATATATATAAAACAAAAAATAATTAATTTATTATGGGTACACAAACAATCCTACAGTCTGAAAATCAAGATCGTATTATTGCAAAATTAACAATTTTGTCTGATATAAAATTGATAAAGACAGTTGTAAGTACAGTATCAAACGTTGCGGACACCCTCGGATTATCAGATGACGACATAATAAAATTAGGTGATGTCCTTTCGGAAATATTCAAGAATATAGTTTGTGAAGGCTATGGAGGGGATAATAAACAAGAAATTAATGTTTCTATTTCAATACGAGAACACTCTCTTGTCGTAACAATTGAGGATAAAGGCTTGCCTTTTTATTTCGATAAATTAAAGGAACAAAGTGACAATAGATTTAATTCAATATTAGCTCTAAATTATGCAGACCAGGTGAATTATAAAAACTTGGGATCGAATGGTAATAGAGCAGAAATAGTTAAATATTTACCTGTAACAGATATACGTAAAACATTAGACATTTCAGTACATAAAAATCATATTGAAAAAGAAAAGGCTGATTCTTCTGAAAATATAAGAATACAAATGCTAGAGTTAAAAGACATCAAAGAATTAGTTAAGGTTGTTTATAGAAACTATGGATATACATACCCAAACGAGTTTATGTATCATCCGGAGCGTATTGAAGCAAAAATTAAATCTAATCTAATGAAATCCTGTGTTGCTTATAATAGTAAAAATGAAATAGTAGGCCATTTGTCACTATCATTTGAAACAAATGAATCTAAAGTAGGCGAGAGTGGTGTTGCTATAGTAGACACCAGATATAGAGGGCATGGCATTTTTAAAAATATGAGAAATTATTTATACAGATATGCTTTAGAAAATGAAATAGTTGGCATTTATGGTGAAGCTGTCACTATACATCCGTATACCCAAAAGGGAGTATTGAAGCTAGGGGGAAAAGAAGCAGGTTTTTTGCTTGGATACTCTCCTGACAATGTCTCAGTGAAAGATATAAGAGAAGATGGACAAAACAGACGCCAGTCAATTGTTTTAATGTATACAGCAGTGACTCCTAATGAAAAGAAAACTGTTTACCTTCCCGATGTATATCATGAATATGCATATAATCTTTATGAATACTTGGGTTTTCAAAGAGATATTGTTTTATCGGATACATCAATTAAAAAGTCAGATACTAAACTTGGAAAAACTAATGTAGTAGTCAGGCACGATCATAATCAGGCCTTTATTATTGTGGAAGAGTATGGCAGGGATACACTAGTTGAGATTAATTTTTTGGTAAGAGAAATGTGTATGAATAAAATAGACTGTATATATTTAGATTTACCAATATTTGGACAGCTTTCTTCATATGTTATACCTAAACTTAGAGATTCAGGCTTTTTCTTCGGAGGTATCCTTCCTGAACTAAGAAATGGAGATGTGCTTAGATTGCAGTATCTAAATAATGTGGAGATAATGAAGAATGATATAAAAACAGCATCTGATTTTGGAAGCAAGCTTTTAAATTATGTAATTGAAGATATGGAACAGGTAGAAATGAATAGTCTACTTTCGGCTTCTTAAATTAGTTTTGATTCAGGATTTTCTGACTTATATTTAAGATATTTACGTTTCATAAAAAACCATAGCGTACCTAAATAAGTTAGTGGAAACAATATTCCCCATAATAATAAATCATCTAATAGATTATGCTTCACCAAACTAAAATTAAAAAAATGTAAAAATACTATTACTAAGCAAAATGCAAAACTAAATATGATATAGTTTATTAGAAAACCACGTTTGAACATTTTACCCCATTCTTTGTAGTCATCCTCAGTTGAACCGTACTAATGCTTATATTCACCATTAAGCCACTTATGAACATTTTCCTGACTGTCTAATCTCATTGTATAATTCTAATTTAAATACGACTTTCCGTAAACTGGAATTCCAGCACCGCTTATAGGATCTGAATCTCCTGAGGCTAAAAACAGCATTACTTTTGCAATTTCTTCAGGCTTTACCCAGTTTTTATGTTTAGCTTTTGGCATAGCTTGCCTGTTTGCTTCTGTATCAATAGTTCCAGGCAAAATAGCATTAACGTTTATATTGTATTTCAGAACTTCATCTGACAGTGATTTCGTAAGGTTCAAAACTCCCGCTTTAGAAGCCGCATAGGCGCTTATTCCCGCTGCACCGTTCAGTGCTGGCTTTGCTGCCACATTAATTATCTTTCCCGATTTTTGTTTTATCATTTGTGGTATTACAGATTTACAGCAAATAAATGTTGATTTTAGATTTATAGCAATCATTTGGTCAAATGTATCAATACCAGTATTAATAATATCCCCTGCCTTAAAGCCCCCAACAATGTTAATTAAAATATCTAGCGTTTTAAATCTACTTACAACATTATTGACAATTTTTAGTATTGGTTTTTCCTTTGTAACATTTCCCTTTACTATAACAAAACTTTTCTGGAACTGATCCATAAGAGGTGTCAATCTTCTTAATTCATCTTCTTTGTAGTATGTACAAATCACATTTGCACCATGTTCTAAGAATAATTTAACTACGCTATTTCCAAGTCCGCCTGAACCTCCGGTTATGATTGTAGTTTTACCTTCGAGTATTTTCATCATAGACTCCTAGTTTTCTATAACTAAAAAATATTTTATTTATTTCAGCAAATTATATATCATTTATTCAAAAACAATAACTTGACACACTAATTAAATTTAGCCTTAATAAATTAGCTAAAGAGAGTTAATATAATGGCTATTGATCTTTTTATTTCCATGAAAGCTGATACAATCCAAGAAAGTCTCTATATTAAATGCAATATGATGCAGATGCCTACCGCTCAAACAAACCCTTTCTTTATAGCAGAAATAAGAGAAGACCAAGCCGAAAAGTTAGAAATGCTATTTAGATATGAAGATTTGCTCAGGACCAAACTGATAAAAGATAAGAAATATATAATAGAAAGAACAGATATCGGAATTAAAATAAAAAAGAAAGTTGATGAAAACAAAGATTACATGGAAGAATGGGATGAGTGGACTGAATTTTCAGAAATGATATTTAATCAGCTAAAAAAAGTATTGGAAGAAGACTAACTTTTAATATTAATAACTTGAATTAAGCACTTTCTTAATTAATAATCTTTTGCTTTAATTGTTATCACAGCTCATAAAACAACATGCCTCAAGACAAAATTATAGAATATAAAAATACTTTAAATCTACCCAATACAGATTTCCCTATGAAAGCCAACCTCAGCCAGCGAGAGCCTGAGATGCTCAAAAAGTGGGAAAAACAAAATCTATTTTCCAAAATAAGAGAGTTCTCAAAAGGAAAACCCAAATTTATTCTTCACGACGGACCTCCCTATGCAAATGGGCATATTCACATAGGTCATTGCTTGAACAAAATTTTAAAAGACATAATCGTAAAATCACAAACACTCTTTGGTAAAGATTCCTATTATGTACCAGGATGGGACTGCCATGGGCTTCCGATTGAATATCAGGTTACAAAGAAACTGGGCTCAAAAAAAGCTGATAAAACTAAGACTGAAATAAGAAAATTATGCAGAGAATACGCACAGAGATTTGTAGATATACAAAGAGATGAGTTTAAAAGACTTGCTGTTTTTGCCGACTGGGAAAATCCTTATCTCACAATGAATTATGATTACGAGGCAACTATAGCAAAAGAACTGGGCAGGTTCATGGAAAACGGCGGTTTGTATCGAGGCAAAAAGCCTGTTTACTGGTGCTATTCATGCCAGACCGCTCTTGCAGAAGCAGAAGTTGAATACGAAGATAAATCGTCTGACTCTGTTTATGTGAAATTTAAGCTGCTAACAAAGATTTTAACATCGCAATATCCATCACTAAAGGGTAGGGATGTGTATGCTGTAATCTGGACTACTACCCCCTGGACACTCCCTGCAAATATGGGGCTTGCATTCCATCCTAAATTTGAATATGCCGCAGTCCTGCACGGTGACGACGTTTTAATAGTTGCTGATGAACTAAAAGAATCTGTTTTAGGAAAGGATTTAAATGTATTGGAAGTGATTAGCGGTGAAAAATTTCAGTCCCTAAAATTTCAGCATCCTTTTTATGATAGGCAGTCACTTGGTGTAAATGCTGATTACGTAACACTTGAAGCCGGTACTGGTATCGTTCATATTGCGCCAGGGCACGGGCAGGACGATTATGAAATTTCTAAATTATACAATCTTGACGTTTATTCCCCAGTAAATGAAAAGGGAGTGTTTACCGAAGATGTAGAATATTTCAGCGGGCAGTTTGTTTACAAAGCAAATCCAAACATCATAGCAAAACTAAAAGAGCTTGGAGCTTTAGTTAAAAGTGAGCAAATAATGCATTCTTATCCGCATTGCTGGAGATGTAAAAGTCCTATCATCTTCAGAGCCACGCCTCAGTGGTTTATTTCCATGGGTGCAAATGATTTAAGAGTAAATTCATTAGAGCAAATCGATAGAGTAAAATGGATCCCAGAGTGGGGAAAAGAGCGTATTTATAATATGATTCACAATCGCCCAGACTGGTGTGTATCGAGACAAAGATCATGGGGAGTACCAATAGTAGTTTTTTATTGCAGTAGTTGTGATACTGCATTAGCGGATAAAAAAGTTGTTGATCATGTATCGGAAATATTCAAAGATAAAGGGTCTGATGCATGGTTTGAATTAGAACCTAAAGATTTACTGCCTAAAAATACTAGTTGCCAAAATTGCGGTCTATCCGAATTTAAGAAGGAGTCGGATATTCTGGATGTATGGTTTGACTCAGGAGTGAGCTTTTCTTCAGTTATTGAGAATAATGTTTCACTGAAATACCCGGCTGACATGTATTTAGAAGGAAGCGATCAACACCGGGGCTGGTTTCATTCAAGCCTGTTGGTATCTGTTGGGACAAGAGGTCATGCCCCTTATAATTCAGTGCTCACTCATGGATTTGTAGTGGATAAAGACGGCCAGAAAATGTCTAAATCGAAGGGCAATGTAATCTCTCCTGATGAAATTATAAAAAAATATGGGGCAGAAATCTTACGCCTCTGGGTTGCTGCAGAAGATTACAGCGCCGACATTAGAATATCACCTGAAATTGTAGAAAGGCTTATTGATACTTACAGAAAAATAAGAAATACGTTTCGTTATTTACTTGGAAATTTATATGACTATGACCCTGAGAAAGATAGTATTGATATAGATAGCTTAGAAGAGTGTGACAAATGGATTCTGCATAAATTGACCGTATCTACTGAAAAAATTATAAAGGCGTATGAGGAATACCAATTTCATATAGTTTATCATGAACTGCAAAGATTTTGTATTGTTGATTTAAGTTCCATCTATCTTGATTTTCAAAAAGATATACTCTATACATTTGCCGCTAAATCTAAAAGAAGGAAATCCGCACAGACAACTATGTATATAGTACTGGATACACTTACTAGAATCTGTTCTCCTATTCTTTCATTTACAGCTGAGGAAGTATGGAGCAATATTCCAGGTAAGCACAATGAGAGTATATTTTTAAATACAATTACAAAGCCTGAATATGTTAATGAAAAGTTAGATATGAAGTGGACTAAAATTCTACCTATAAGAGTAGAAATCTTAAAAGCTTTGGAAAAGGCCAGAAAAGATAAGTTTGTCGGCAGTTCACTGGAGGCAGGGATTGGTATATTTGCAAGCGGTGATACTTATTTTGAAGTAAGAGACAATGCGGAGCTTCTAAAAATGCTTACTATTGTATCAGACCTGCAAATCCTTGACGAAGTTCCAGAAAATAGTGAATATGCTTTTAAAAGTAGCGTGATTAATGGATTGATAGTTACTGTAAATAAAGCTCCTGGTCATAAATGTGAAAGGTGCTGGAATTTCAGGAAAACAGTTGGATCAAATAAAAGCCATCCAACTATTTGTTCAAGATGCGTTGATGCATTAGAAGAAATAAGTGTATTGTAAAATAGTAATATCTCTATTACTTGTTAAGAAATCTTAATTCAAAAAGTGTTCCATTATTTCTATTAACTTGAATTTTTGCATTTAATTGTACTGCTAATGCTGATATTAATTGCATACCCATCGATTGAGTATTATATATATCAATATTTTCTGGCAGTCCTACACCATCATCATTCACACTAAGTATCATTTCTTTTTTTGAATTGAATTCAAATTTAATAAGAATATTGCCATTATTATTGTTTGGAAAGGCATGCTTAAAAGCATTAGATACCAACTCATTTAATATTAAACTAAAAGGTATAGCAAAATTTATATCCTTAACAATTCTTTCAATTTCCATGTTTAGCTCAATTACATTTAAACCCTGATCTAAAGAGTCTCTTATATTTCGGCAGAGATTTTTTATATAAACTGAAAGATCGATTCGATCAAAATCAGGTGAACTATATAGCTGTTCATGAATAAGCGCCATGGAATCTATTCGTGACCGACTACTATTAAACATCTCAAGAACTTTTTTATCATTTATATTATCAGATTGCAAACTCAGCAAGCTCGATACTATTTGGAGATTATTTTTAACTCTATGATGCAGTTCTTTAAGTAGTAGTTCTTTTTCATGTAACGATTGTTTTATTTCCTTTTCAGCTGTAATTCTATCGTCGATGTCTATACAAGAGCCTATGTATCCTGCAAATTCACCATCTGTAAGAAATCTGGGAATACCATGGTCTAATATCCATCTATATTCACCATCATGTCTTCTTAATCTATATTCCAACTTGAATTCATTCTTATTATCAAAAGCGTTTTCATATGTATTTATATAATTATTTACATCATCTTTGTAAATGCATTCCATCCAGCTTCCATTCAATCCCTGTTTTAGCGATTTTCCGGTAAATTCTAACCATGTTTTATTTACATAATTACATTTTTTATTATTATCAGACATCCATATCATTACAGGAGTTGTGTCAGCCATGTTTCTAAACCGCTCTTCACTTTCTTTAAGGGCTTCAGCACTTTCTTTAAGAGCTTCAGCAAGTTTTGCATTATTAATTGCTGTTTCTATCTGAGTAGCAACTATTTCAAGTAAATTCAATTCTTCCTGATTGAATGCATTTTTTTGTTTTGAACTAAAATGAATACATCCTATGTTTTTATTTTTATATTGAAAGGGTATTGAAAAATAGCTCTTTGTGCCTATTTTTCTCCCTGCTGGGCCAATATTCTTATCTTTATCAGTGTTAGGACAATATATTGGTTTGCCTTCATTGATGGTTTCCCATGTTAATCCTTTTGGATAAGGAATTTTATATACTTTTTTAATAAACCACTTTGGGAAACCTTTAAATGATTGAATAACTGCAAATTTCTCCTCTACCAGATATATACAAACACCATTAACTATATCTATATTGTTCACTATAGATTGCACTGCATTATTCATAACAAGTGGAAGGTCAATTGACTTATGTACGCTTCTAGAAATGTTACTAATAATTTCATCATATCTACTCTTCTTTTTTAGTAGTAATATATTATCTTTAAGTTCATCTTGTGATTTAGACAGAGCTTCAGCTTTATTTGCATTATTAATAGCAATCTCTAACTGTTTAGATACTTTTTTAAGTACTGAAATATCATCATTATCAAATGCATTCTTTCTTAAAGAATTTATATTTATTACCCCTACAGCTTTTCCAGATAGTTTAATGGGTATCGCAATATAGCTCTTAGTGCCCAATTTTTTCCCGGCATGTCCAATTGTTATATCATTTTCAGCATCTTTGACATAAATAAACTTTCCACTTAATAATGCTTTCCATGTAAGACCTTCACCGTAAGGTATTTCTCTTAACCTATCAACTATCCATTTTGGATGTCCTCTATGAGCCTGGAGTATAGCTTTTTTGCCTTCTACAAGAAAAATCATGATATTTTCAACTTCAGGCATATTATTACTTATAGCTTCGACTGCATTTTCCATAACATCTTTTAATTTGATAGATTTATGTAAACTTTTTAATATTGTGTTAGAAATTTCATCATGACTTTGCTTTTTAGATAATTTTAGTATGTTCTTTTTTAGGATTTTCTCAGAAGTTTTTAATTTTTCTGCCTGTTGTGCGTTATTTATTGCAATTTCAATCTGACTAGTAACAGTTTCTAAAAGTATTAGTTCATCTTCACTAAAAGGATTAATTAATTCTGAATGAACATTTATGCAACCAATAGTATTTCCTGATATTGTAATTGGCATTGAAACATAGCTCTTTGTGCCTACTTCCCTGCCGGCTGGTCCTATAGCATTGTCCTTACTCACATCAGGGCAATAAATCATTTTGCCTTCAGATATGGTTTTCCAGGTAAAACCCCTTGGATATTCAAGTCTTTTAACTTTTT
>SMWS01000116.1 GCA_004356685.1 Deltaproteobacteria bacterium | reverse complement strand
TCTTGATTTTTGTATTTTGGCTAAATCTAACCCTCAATAAACTATCAGACTATTAACTTCAATCCTGACCGACCGAATTCTTCTTAATAAAGTATCTGTTTTTGTTTCAAGGAAGAGAAAAATACTAGATTCTGAAACAAGCCTGTTCTGAACTTGATTCAGTATTCAGTATAACTTTTCAAGAACACAATTGATCACAATCCCCATTCGTGGTTATCTATTAAATGACAGATTCGCTCAGCTGGATTGAAAATGAATTAAAAGATATAAAAAACAAAGACCTATTCAGAATTCTTACTGAGTTAGAAACTGCCCAGTCTCCAGAGATAATAATTGAGGGCAAAAAGTATATTCTACTGTCTTCAAACAGTTATCTTGGCTTAACAATAGAGCCGCGGGTAATAAAAGCAGCCATAGAAGCGATAGAAAGGTATGGAACAGGCTCTGGGGGATCAAGGCTTGTAAGCGGAAGCACCGACCTGCACAGACAGCTCGAAGAAAGGATAGCACAATTTAAAAAAACAGAATCTGCAATCCTTTTTAGCACTGGATACCTGGCTAACACCGGAACCATATCAACACTGATTGGCAAAGATGATATCGTTTACAGTGATGAGTTAAATCATGCATCTATAATCGACGGTTGCAGACTATCCAAAGCTGAAATCAGGATTTATAAACATCTGGATAGCAACCATTTAGAGTCTCTATTAGTAAATGACAAAAACAGTAAACGCAAAAAACTCATAGTAACCGATACGGTTTTTAGTATGGACGGCGATCTTGCGCCCCTGCCTGAAATTGCAGATTTGGCCGATAAATACGGGTGTATGTTTATGATTGATGAGGCTCATTCAACAGGAGTGCTTGGAAAAAGAGGAAGCGGGGGCACAGAGCACTTTGGAATTGAGCAGAGAGTTCCAATTGTGATGGGTACACTTTCAAAAGCAGTTGGTTCTCTTGGAGGCTACATTGCCGGAAGCAAAAAGCTTATTGATTTTATTAGAAACAGGGTAAGGAGCTATATTTTCGATACTTCTTTACCTGCATCATCACTAGCAGCATCTCTTACAGCAATTGACATTATAGAGTATGAGCCTGAAAGAAGAGAATATTTATGGACGTTAATAAATAGATTTAAAAAAGGGCTTGAAGATATTGGACTTACTGTTCTGCCCTCTCATTCTGCAGTAATACCAGTTTTAATCGGCCAAGCTCAACCGACACTGGACTTTGCTAAATCACTAAGAGAAAATGGAGTTTACACTCCCGCAGTGAGACCCCCTTCTGTGCCCGAGGGAATGTGCAGGATAAGGGCTACGCTTATGGCAAAGCATACAGATAAGCAGATTGAAAAAGCGCTGGAAGCCTTTAAAAAGAGCTACAAAAATCTTTTAACTGATAAATAATTCCCAAGACAAAATTAAATTTATTAATTTTTTTGTTAATCATATTGAAAGATTTTTGTTTTATGTAATACTAAAGCATTAATAAAGCTTTAGTATTAGGAGTAAGGGAAATGAAGGAAAAATTAAAGATTGCAAATATAATTAACAAAAAAGACCTGGCCTGGGATAGTAACGAACATAATTCTAAGTTTGAATACAAGAAGAAATCACTTTCAAAAAATTCAGGCGCACAGAAACTGGGCTGCTCCATTTATGAAGTACCGCCCGGCAAATCAGCTTTTCCTTTTCATTATCACTGCTCAAACGAAGAATCCGTATTTATCTTAGAAGGCTATGCGGAACTTAGATTTGGTGATGAATCATATTTTGTATCAAAAGGAGACTATATGAGTTTCCCTGCAGAAGGCTGCGCACATCAGCTAACAAACAGAGGAGAATCTATCCTTAAATATATGTGTATTTCCACGATGAATGAACCAGACATAAAAGTATACCCTGATTCAGGAAAAGTAGGGGTAGTTAGCTCAATCCCTCAAAATGGATCAATTTCTTCTATAAAAACCGAGAAGATTCTAAGAGGAGATGTAGAGGTAGGGCTTTGGGAAGGGGAATAATTCCTTAATAACGCTTTTTTTAAATCTCTATATTCTTTGTCTGTTATAATCTAAATTGACTTAAGCTAAGCCATCCTATAAATTCCTATATTCTAAATTACTTAAAAGAGAGGTATTACAATTATGGACTGGGGACTGGCTAATAGAATGGCTCGTATTATAAACCCAAAAACAGGGAAAACGGTAATGCTAGCACTTGATCACGGATATTTTTTGGGTCCAACTCACAGGCTTGAAGAACCTAGAAAAACTATTGAACCGCTTCTTCCCTATGCAGACACGATCATGCTCACCCGTGGAGTATTGAGATCTTCGGTCGATCCTGAGTCTTGCGCAAATGTAGTCCTTAGGGTTTCAGGCGGAGTAAGTATTGTCGGCCCTGCACTGGAAGATGAGGGAATCACCACTTCATTTAAAGATGCAATCAGATTAAATGTTGCCGGTGTTGGTATATCGGTATTTGTGGGCACATCGCATGAAAGGCAGACACTTTTAAACCTGGCCGAGCTTGTAAACCAGGGACAGGAATATGGAATTCCAGTGCTTGGAATTACAGCGGTTGGAAAAGAACTTGAGAAAAGAGATGCCCGGTATTTATCACTTTGCTGCAGAATTTGTGCTGAGCTTGGAGCACACATCATTAAAACCTATTACTGTGAAGATTTTGAGAAGGTTACCACGAGCTGCCCGGCTCCTATTGTTATTGCAGGAGGACCAAAACTGGAAACAGAAATGGACGTGTTTGAACTGACATATAATGCAATCCAGCGCGGTGCAGTTGGAGTAGATATGGGAAGAAACATCTGGCAAAACGATCATCCCGTTGCTATTATAAGAGCTATACGTGCTATAGTTCATGAAGGATTTAAACCAAAGCAGGCGCATAAGCTATTTCTTGAAATTAAATCTGAAAATCAAAAAGCTGCTGCAACCGCTTAAAAATTCTAATATTTATTTTTAATTGCCTCTAAATTACTCGGAGAAAACAATGCGCGTAGCCATGTACTACAATAATAGTGATATACGCCTCGAGCAACTGCCTCTTCCCAAGATAAGCCAGGGCGAGATTTTAATAAAGACCATTGCAAGCGGCGTGTGCGGAAGTGATACGATGCAGTGGTACAGGCTTCCTAAAGCCCCTGTTGTTTTAGGCCATGAGGTTGCTGGTGAAGTTATCGAGGCTGCCGGTGATGTTGAAAAATTTAAAACAGGAGACAGGGTTATTGCTACGCATCATGTCCCATGCAACACTTGCTATCACTGCATAAGAGGGAATCATTCGGCATGCAGCATCTTAAGAAGCACCCATTTTGATCCGGGAGGGTTTTCAGAATTCATAAGAATACCGGCAATAAATGTAGACAGAGGAGTTTTAAAATTACCCGACAATGTTTCATACGAAGAGGGCTCGTTTGTAGAACCTCTTGGTTGTGTAGTAAGGGGTCAAAGACTTGCTGGTTTTAAAACCGGAAGCTCAGTTTTAATTATCGGTTGTGGAATGACTGGCCTGTTAAACCTGCAGTATGCAAAATCACAGGGAGCCGGAAAGATATTTGCAGTAGATATAAACGATTTTAAGCTTGATAAGGCAAAGGAATTTGGCGCCGATTTTATTATAAAGGCGGATCAAAATGTCTCTGGAAAAATTGAAGAGCTAAATGAAGGCAGATTAGCTGATTTTGTTATTGTTAATACCGGGGCTGAGCCGGCTATTGAACAGGCTCTCTCTCTTGTAGAGCTAGGCGGCACAATACTTTACTTTGCGCCTTCCGATCCTGGGTACACAATGTCTGTAAACTTCAATGAGCTCTGGTGGAAAGGGATTAAGATCATTAGTTCCTATGCCGCGGCTGGGAATGATCTATCACTGGCACTCAGTATGATAAGAGGCGGCAGGGTCAATGTAGCAGATATGATCACCCATAGACTGCCACTGGGAGAAACCCAAAAAGGCTTTGAAATGGTAATAAAATCTACAGATTCCATCAAAGTAATCATAGAACCTCAGAATTAGATCTACCCCCTTTTTTACATAATCTAAAAATAACCTTTTTTATTTGGTATAACTCTATTACAATATGAATCATAAATTTATAATATTAGAATAAATCTCTTATATCTGCAGGAGTAGAATATGAAAGAACTTAAATATAGTGAAGTTTATCAAAAATGTGACCTTTCATTCATAGGATTTAAAACAACCAAAGAATTGGGAGGATGCCAGGAGTTTATAGGTCAGGACAGGGCCGTAAAGGCGATAGATTTTGGGCTAGGCATGAACCACCGTGGTTATAATATCTATGTATCAGGGCTCCCAGGTGTAGGAAAATCAAGTGCAGTAAATTCAATGCTTGAAAGAGTATCCAAAGACAGGCCAGCACCCAGTGACTGGTGTTATGTATATAATTTTTCAGATCCAAGCGAACCAAGAGCAATCAAACTACCAACCGGAATGGGAAAAGTCCTGAAAAAAGATATGGAAGACTTTGTTGAACTCCTTAAAGAAAATCTTCCCAAATCGTTTGAAACTAAAGAATATGAAGAAGAAAAACAAAAATTAACAAATGTATTTCAACGAGATAAAAATAGTGAGTTAGACGAGCTTCAGAAATTTGCTAACACGCAGGAAATGCAGATTCAGTTTGCTCCAACAGGAATTGCGACAATACCCATAATTGGCGGCAAACCAATTACTCAGGAGGACTACAACAGACTAGACGATTCATTTAAAGAGATTATTAGAAAAAGAAAGGAAAGAATAGAGCTCGAAATTTCATCGGTCCTCAAAAAAGTTCGCAAAATGGAAATGGGCTATATGGACAAAGTCAAAGAACTTGAGAGAAAAGTAGCCCTGTTTTCTGTAAAGGACATTCTGGAAAACATCCAGGAAAACTATAGCGAAGAGCAACAAATTATAGACTATCTAAATCTGGTTCAAAAACACATACTTGAAAATATAGACAAGTTTTTGCCCGACAGAAGCCAAAATCCTCCCCCTGGCTACCAGCCCATGAGTATCCCAAAGCCAGAACCTACATATACTGAGTATAGAATAAATGTTTTCATTGATAACTCTAACACTAGTGGAGCTCCCGTAATTTGTGAAACCCACCCTACTTATATAAATCTTTTTGGCTCAATTGAACGTGAAGCCAGATTTGGAGCTTTGTTTGCTGATTTTACGATGATCCACGCTGGGTCACTCGCTAAAGCAAACGGAGGTTATCTGATTATAGAAGTAAACGATCTATTTAAATATCCGTTAGTGTGGGATTCCATTAAGAAAATGTTAGAGAATCAAGAACTGAGAGTTGAAGATAGTTTCCAAAACTTTGGACTGATTAGTACTGTGGGAATGAGGCCTGAACCTATAAGTTTAGATGTAAAAATTATTATTATGGGTAATGCTCAGATTTATAACCTGTTGTATGCTTATGATGAGGACTTTAGAAAACTTTTCAAGGTAAAAGCTGACTTCGATTCAATTGTTGAAAAAAACGATGTTGTGCTGACTAAGTATAGCTGTTTTATAAAATCAATTTGTGAAAAAGAGGGACTGAAGCATTTTGATAGAAGCGGTGTTGAAGCTGTAATCGAATACTCTACAAGAATTGCCGGTGATAAGAGCAAGCTTTCGGTTCGCTTTGGTGCGATACTGAAAATTATTAAAGAAGCAAACTACTGGTCAGAAATGGGCAGCGGTAGTAAGACAATTAATAGGAGTCATGTAGAAACAGCAATCGACGAAAAGGTTCATAGATCAAATATGGTTGAAGAAAAAATGAGGGAAATGATAACCGAAGGAACAATAATGATCGATACTGAGGGACAAACTGTAGGACAGATAAATGGGCTTGCAGTTTATAATATGGGAGATTATGCTTTTGGAAAGCCAAGCAGGATAACATGCGAAACATATATGGGGGCAGATGGACTAATAAATATTGAAAGAAGAGCAAAGCTTAGTGGCAATATACATGACAAGGGTGTATTAATCCTAAACGGTTATCTTGGCTCTAAATACGCACAAAATTTGCCCCTAAGTCTCTCTGCAAGCCTTGGTTTTGAACAAAGCTATGAAATGATAGATGGCGACAGCGCATCAGCCGCCGAGCTTGTTGCTCTGCTATCAAGCCTTTCAGAAATACCCATCAAACAATGCTTTGCCATCACGGGTTCTATAAATCAAAAGGGTCAGATCCAGCCCATCGGCGGAGTAAACGAAAAGGTTGAAGGATTTTACCATGTATGCAAAGAAAAAGGATTAAACGGCCATAACGGGGTTTTAATTCCTCATCAGAATGTTAAAAATTTAATGCTAAAAAAAGAAGTTGCCGAAGCTGTTAAAAATAAGCAGTTCCATATATATCCAATAGAAACTATTGATGATGCTTTGGAAATTCTCACAGGAATAAAACCAGGAGACAAAAGGAAAGATGGTACCTATAAAGAAGATACGATTAACTTCTTAGTAAACAAAAAACTCAAACGGCTTGCTGAAGAATTTAAAAACGCTGCAAAAAGTGGTAACAAAGAAAATTCTAACCAGGACAGTACCGAAGAAAATTCAATAGACTGAATATAAACCTGATAAATAAAATGAAAAGGTCTAAATCTACAGTCATATTCGTGTGCCAAAATTGTGGGAACAACTCTCCGAAATGGATTGGAAAATGCCCGGCCTGTAGCGGGTGGAATACATATGTTGAAGAAATTGTCACAAAAGAAAAAGCTAATCCTATTTTTAAATCTAAATCAAAACCAGTATTAATTAATGAAATATCTTTGGCAAATGAGCAGAGAATTAAAACTGATATAAAAGAGATGGACCGGGTACTGGGCGGCGGATTGATTCTCGGATCTACAGTTTTAATAGGCGGTGACCCGGGAATTGGCAAATCGACGCTTGCTCTTCAAATCTTTGGCAAATACTCAGAAAATGGAATCAAGGTTTTATATATTACAGGTGAAGAATCATCTAACCAGATTAAAATCCGCTCAAAAAGATTAAATGTAAATGGTGAAAACCTCTATGTGGTTACAGAAACTAATATTGAAAGCATTATAAATAATATTGAAAACAGTTCTCCCGGTGTCGTTGTAATTGATTCTATTCAAACTATATATTCAAATGACCTGCCATCAGCGCCCGGCACTGTTGGACAGATTAGAGAATGCACTTCAAAAATTGTCCAGTATGCTAAAAATAAAGGAGTTTCTTTTTTCCTGGTTGGGCATGTTACAAAAGAAGGTTCAATCGCTGGACCAAAAGTGCTGGAACACCTGGTTGATACCGTACTGTACTTTGAAGGCGGCAAATCACATCCTTTTAGGATCCTTCGGGCCGTAAAAAACCGATATGGCTCGACAAACGAGATTGGAGTTTTTGAAATGACCAATGATGGTCTTAAAGAGGTTTCAAACCCATCAGAAATTTTTCTTTCCGAAAGACCTTTGAATTCTTCAGGCTCTGTAGTTACGCCAAGCATTGAAGGCACAAGACCGATACTTGTGGAAATTCAGGCGCTTGTTTCACCTTGCAACTTTGGAGTTCCGAGAAGAACCACTATTGGACTTGACTCAAACAGGGTTTCACTACTGGTAGCAGTTATTGAAAAAAGGGGTGGGCTTCATATAACGTCACAGGATATTTTTATGAATGTTGCAGGCGGGGTAAAAATAGAAGAACCTGCAGTTGATCTGGGAATATGTATTTCTCTTGTTTCAAGTTTCCTCAATAAGCCCGTGTCACCTGAAACAATTGTGTTTGGAGAAGTTGGATTGTCTGGTGAGATTAGAGGTGTTTCTCAGGTTGATGTAAGACTAAAAGAAGCAGAAAAATTAGGGTTTAAACGATTTATTTTACCCAGGATTAACAGCGATAATTTAAAACACAAAGACAGTAAACAAAAATATATCGGTATTGAAAATATTAATGAGGCAATTGAAATATTGTTTGACTAAATATAAATTACTTTTCTCAAGCTTATAATAATTACCATTCAAAATAATGACACAGAATAACAAAACTCTGCCTATAGGCATTTTTGATTCGGGAATTGGGGGGCTTACCGTTGTCAAAGAAGTTATAAGACAGCTTCCAAATGAGGACATCGTATATCTTGGCGATACCGCCCGTGTGCCATACGGCACTAAATCAAGCAAAACGGTCATTTCTTATTCACAGAGCAATGCACAGTTTCTTACTTCCAAGGGAATTAAACTATTAGTAATTGCTTGTAATACTGCTTCTGCTGTTGCACTGCAAAGCTTAAGATGGGATTTAGACATACCAGTTATTGGAGTATTGGAACCGGGCGCTAGAGAAGCAGTAAGCTCAACAAGAAACAAAATAGTTGGAGTAATTGGAACACCATCTACTATCAAGAGCGAAGCTTACAAAAAAGCAATTGAGAATATAGATCCGGACATTAAGGTTTATTCCACTAAATGCCCCCTTTTTGTACCCCTTGCCGAAGAAGGATGGTTAGATGATTCAATCTCTGAACAAATTGCAAACAGGTACTTGCAATCAGTAATTAGAGAAGGAATAGATACTCTCATCCTAGGCTGCACGCACTACCCACTTCTGAAAAACTTAATACAGAAAGTTGTTGGAAATAATATCAATTTAGTCGATTCGGCACAACAGGTTGCTTTAGAGATAGAACGTACTCTGTCGGAGTCGAATCTCGAAAATCAATCAAATCCAAATAGTAAAAAAGAATTTTATCTCACAGATATTTCAGACAGTTTTATATCAATTGCAGCAAACTTTCTTGGAGAAGAAATTAATCACATCCAACATATAGACATAAGTAAAAGTTAATATAAAAAACTCTTAATTTTATTCATGTTTAATTAAAAGTAATTTCTATAGGTTGATCCTACTGAGAACTAATCCATTATTTTAAAATTTATCTAACGCCAATCAAGCAAATTCAATCTTTAAAATACTGAGAAAACAAGCCTTTCATATCATTTAGGCTATGATCTATAGCAATCGGCATGAGCTTTGTAAGCATATCCAATAATATTAATCCATTTACCGAAGAGTCAGTAGTTACTGCGTCCCTTATACGATCAGCAATTTTGGTATTTAATAGGTGAAGGTTATCGTATATATCCTTTAGGCCTTTGAAATCAAAATCAGATTCTCTATCTTCCTTATTAAGCAGGTATTGTGCTATAAGATACATGCCCGATACCCGAAATATAGTTTCATTGTCCGAGGATAGTGGCAAGTGAAATCGTGCCATAGGTTTAAAATAAGATGTATGCGGACAACCGCTTGCAGCAAATATTAATCCAAGCAGTGAGCTTATTCCTCGCTGGGCTGTTGTCTTGCACGACACTGTTCTTTCTTTAGTAATGACTTCTAACTCAATCTCATGGTAAGAAAATATATGATCGAATCGTAAAACTACATTTGAAAGATTTTTTGCAACCGGGCAGGTTGGGACAGTTTTTGAATCCAGCGGACAATGGGGACATTTGTGAAAATCAAGCTTAGCCCAAAGTGGCAATCTTTCATTATTATCGGAAATTAATTCAAAAGTATCGCCGTCAAACTCTAAGTCAAAAATCTCTTCTTCATCATCATCTAATTTGAAACGATAACAAATTTTAATTGATCCCATATCCCAAATATCCCTGTTCCATAAGTATATATAAAAATTTTAAATAAGTATACTTCTTTTTATGAGAAAAATCTAATTAAGGAATTAATTTAAGAATGTGTTGTAACTTACTCATATCTCACGGGAATATAAAGGGGAAAATTTATAAAAGAAAGAAATGTTTGCAGCTTTTCTTCTAAGTGTATTATTTAAGTACTTAAACCTTAGCTTCTAATCCTTTCGGTTTTATTTCGAAGCTTTAGCCTCATAAATCTGAATCAATCTATCATTATGTTTCTTGAATTTAATACCCATCTTTGAATAAATACCAGGAGGAGTATCGACCCAAACAACTTCACCGTCAACAGTAATATCTTCCCAAGTTTCACTATTTTCTGCCGTATTATGTTTAATATTTATATTGATTTTTATATTAGATTTTGGAGGCAGCACTTTGTCTGAAATAATGCACATTCCCTCGGGGGAAAGATTTTCGGATTTCCCACTATGAACAGGCTTATCCTCTCCAAACATTACACTTTCTCTGATTTCTATTCTTGGATATGATCTTCTCTCTTTAGTAGACAATGATAGTTCATCCTCCTATAATAATTAATACAATACCATTTACTTTCTGATTAAAGAAATAGGAAATGTCATAACCCACCAATATTTATGGCTCCGGAGGAGGGGCTCGAACCCCCGACCTAGTGATTAACAGTCACCCGCTCTGCCAGCTGAGCTACTCCGGAACATATAATAAGTACAATAACTTACATCTGTTTTTTCAGTTTTTCAATCCTTCATTTATTTCGTGGCTACGGTTTTGGCTACGGTCTTTGTTGAAATTTGCCAATTTTTCGACTGCATCCCTTAAAGACTGATTGGGATGTAAATACCTCTTTCTTGTAAGCTCTATACTTGAATGTCCTAATATTTCGCTTATCTCAACTATACCAACACCGCTTTCCAACATTCTAGTCCCTACCGTATGCCTTAGATCATGAAATACTAGTTCTTTTATATCTGCTCTCCTGCATGCGTTACCAAATGCAGTCTTTATACTTTTTATATTATTTCCTTTATCATCTAAGAAAACATACTCACTAACTGAACTGTTCTTAAGTTTAAGTTCTAATAACAGTTTTCTTAGTATCGAACTTAAAGGAACCGTCTTTTCTTTCTTACTCTTATTATTGAAGGACGGTATTATAATAATATTATTGTTAAAATCAACGTTTTCCCATACAAGGCTTAGAATCTCACTCTTTCTAAGTCCAGTGTATAAAGCAGTCATAATTATAGGTTTTAAATGCTGAGCACTGCACTCTAAGAGTCTTGCTTCTTCATTTAATGATAAAACACGTTTTCTGAGGTTATCTTCTCTCAGTAACCCGGACACTGATACAGGGTTATCTCCAAAGAACTTTTTCCATCTCTTAGCTAAATTGAATAAATGCCTGAGTGTAGATAGTTCCCTGTTGACTGTAGCTGGTTTAACTGTCTGCATACGAAAGGATTTATAATCATCAATATCCTTAGATGTATAATTTATGAGTTCCTTATTATCAAAGAATTGTTTTAATGTATTGATCTGCTCTACCCTCTTTTTCCACGTCCTTAATTGTTTTAAGTTTCTTACATAATTAATGTAATCCTTCTCTAAAGATTCTAGGGTTACATTTACTAAGTCATATTGATAAGTCCCCATCCTTATATTTCTCTTAATATCTTCCAGCATTTTCTGAGCAACAGTTTTAGTTATCGCTCCGGCCGTAATGCTCTTCGCCATACTGCGGAAGTAAGCTTCTTCATCCATTTTGAATATCATCGTCAGGGGATCGCTTCAAGCCTTCTCAACTACGCAATTGAAATATGTCCAACGCTAAAGATAAAAACTTTATTTGCTATTCTCCTCGACAGCAATCAAGGAAGTATCAGTCTTTTGGAGAAATTCGGTTTTGAGAAGTGGGGACATATGCCACGAGTAGCAGAGTTTGATGGGGTCGAAGTTGGTCACTTATATTATGGATTACGAATTAAAAATTAACTAGAGGAGATTGGTATGATAGCCAAACTAAACCGCCCGCTTGATTTTCTGGTTGTGTCTGACGCTGCAGGATTTAGATGCGCTAAAAATTAGTACAAAAGTGATAGTATTATTAGATGATATGTGCTAAATATATATTATATAAACAACTCTAGAATGGAGGAACCATGAACAGATCATCTTTAGGAATTAATAAAATTTTAATTACTGGTTTACTTGTTTTGGGAATAATCTTTATTCCACTACAAGCAACTGCATCAGAC
>SMWS01000115.1 GCA_004356685.1 Deltaproteobacteria bacterium | reverse complement strand
GTTTTTATCGGGGAACCATCACGGAATGACAGTTTAAAATAATTAAATAACGAATCAAGCATGTGCTGAAATAGATTCATTATTCAGGAATGACAGCGACATTTTGGTCATGCCTGAATGGTTCTATCAGGCATCCATGCTTTTATTAAAATACTGGATTCCCAATTACAGTCCTCGGGAATGACAGAATTTGAGATTGCTTCGTCATTTCTTTCCAAATGACAAGTCGATAGATTTCTTACTAGAGCCTGTCCTGATGAAAATCAGGATTCGAAATGACATGAATTTTAGATTCCGTGTACAACCATCACGGAATGACAGTTTAAAATAATTAAATAACGAATCAAGCATGTGCTGAAACAGATTCATTATTCAGAAATGACAGCAATATTTTGGTCATGCCTGAATGGTCCTATCAGGCATCCATGCCTTTATTAAAATACTGGATTCACGATTACAGTCCTCGGGAATGGCAGAATTTGAGATTGCTTCGTCACTTCTTTCCAAATGACATCTCATTAGATTCTTCACATGCGTTCAGAATAACTAAGTAAGTTTTGATTTATCGACAATATAATTTCCGAGAATTAAATAATCCATCCCGCTTTTATAAAAAGAATTAAATGCTTCAGCAGGAGTATTTACAACAGGTTCACCTTTTAAATTAAATGATGTATTCAGTATAACAGGCACTCCGGTGGCCTGACCAAAAGTGTCGATTAAATTGTAGTATTTTGGGTTTAGTTCTTTATAGACAGATTGCAGGCGTCCAGTTCCATCTACATGTGTAATTGCTGGAAGAACTTCTTTTTTATTATCGTTAACATCAGCAACATAAAGCATAAATCTTGTAGGATACTGAATTTCAGATTCTTTTATATTAAAATAATCTGTCACTTTTTCAGATAATATCGAAGGAGCAAAAGGTCTGAAAGGCTCACGGAATTTAATTTTTACATTCACTATATCCTTCATATCGGTTCTTCTGGGATCAGCGACTATACTCCTGTTTCCAAGAGCCCTCGGGCCCCACTCAAACCTTCCCTGGAACCAGCCGACCACCTTCCCATCAACCAAAAAATCCACAGCTTTTTCTATAAGCTTTTTATCATCTACAACCTTTTCGTAAGTTATGTTTTCATCATCTAAAAACTCAGCAATCGCTTGCTCACTATACTCTTTACCCCAATAAGCATGCTCCATAACAAATTTTCTCGGCTTTCCCAGCAGAGTATGATAACCGTAGAGAGCTGCTCCTATGGCACCTCCTCCATCACCTGCAGCAGGATGAATATAAATTTCGTCAAAAGGAGTATTTTTTAACACCTTCCAGTTTGCTACACTATTAAGTGCAACTCCCCCTGCCATACATAACTTACTGCAACCAGTTAGTTCATAAGCGCTTTTGGCAAGTTTTATGACCAATTCCTCTGTAACAGCCTGAATGCTTGCAGCAATATCTGCATAATATTGATTTTTTTCTGATAACTCGTTGAAATTAGAAGGTTTTTCTCCAAAATATGAAGGATATCCGCTACTTTCAGTGAAAAATAGCGCTTTAGGATCGCGAGGTTCTCCAAATATACCTTCAAATTTGCCAGTAAACGTTTTTTCAGAAGAGTAGTGAAAACTGAAATAATCCATATTTAGTTCAAAACTCCCATCATTATGCGAATTAACCACTTTATAAACTTTATCTACATATTTTGGCTCGCCGAAGGGCGCCATACCCATCACCTTATATTCACCTTCATTTACTTCAAAACCTAAAAAAGCAGTAAAAGTACTATATAGAAGTCCTATAGAATGGGGAAAGTTAATTTCTTTTGATATTTTTATCTCATTTGCATCACCATAACCTATTGTAGCCGTTGCCCATTCTCCAACCCCGTCTACTGTCAAAATTGCTGACTTTTCAAATGGTGAACAAAAAAACGAACTAGCAGCATGTGATAAATGATGATCGCTAAATAATATTATTTTAGGATCAATATTTAATTTTTTTATAATAAAATTTTTGACCCATATTTTATCCCCAAGCCATGTAATCATTGCTTCTCTGAACAATTTTGTGGATTTGGGGAAATTTTGCAAACAAGAAAGCAAAAGCCTTTCAAACTTAACAAAAGGTTTTTCAAAAAACACTACATAATCTATTTCATTTGAATCAATGCCTGCAAATTCCAGGCAAAAATCTATGGCATTGTTTGGAAATTCAAAATCGTGCTTAATTCTAGTAAATCTTTCTTCTTCCGCAGCGGCTAACAATACTCCATCTTTGAGTATAGCCGCAGCAGAATCATGAAAGAAACAGGATATTCCTAGTATATACATAATATTCTAATTTTCATATACAGTGAATAAAGCTCCGCAATCTCACTTACAAAGTGAATAAAAATTCAGCGTTATTGATTTTAGATCAAATCTACATCATCTATATCAACTTCTACTGAAACTGCCCTTTGAATCAGATCAACTGAAAGTATTAGCCTGTATTGACCTCTTCTCTCAATCACCTTGCCGCGCGACCCCGTCAAAGGCCCATTAATAACTTCGACTTCTTTACCTTCAACTAAATACTGATATGGATCATAGTTTAAATTGCTTTCTAATAAACCTTTTATAGAATTTATTTGTTGATCAGGGATAGCAGTTGGGTTACCATTAACTCCCAAAATCCTAACGACCCCTTTTGTAGTAAGTACATTCAACTTATCTTTCAGATCGAAATTGACAAAAATATAGCCAGGAAATAAAGGAAGCAAAACTTTCTTATTTCTATCCTTCCATCTGTTAACAACTTCCCTAATAGGCAGGTAAGTATTAATTGATTTATCTATCAAAGAAGAATAAACTGCTTTTTCGTGCCTAACAATTGTATAGACTGCATACCAATTATTTTCAGATATATCAGTATTGCTTGTTAAGATCATCCCCTACCTTCGTACTGGTTACTTTATATCTTATTTCATTTATTAGCCAACTATTATCATTCCATGTCAATTTCCAGTTAATGTCACCGTAAGATTTCTTAAATACATCCTCACTCGTATTTGTAAATGATATAATAAAATCACCATCAACTGTTGCTTTCCTTTTATCTAAATTCACTTTATTAAATTTTATATCGTAGGCAACTACATATAACTCCTCAAAATTCTTTCTGTACATCTTAAAGACTTTATCCATAGATACTCCGTTTTCTTTAGCATTCACGTCAAAAAGAGTGCCTAGTTTTTTCATATCCCTGTTTTTGTAAGCAAAAATATAGTCAGAAATAGCTGTATATACGGATGATTTATTTGGAGTGTTTATATTATTAACTTTTAATAAAGATAACTCCAACTCTTCGACATTTCTAACTTTTATAGGTTTCTTCTTTTTAATTGTTAGGTTATTATTAATTGTTATTGCTTCATCTATCATCTGTTTCTTACTTGCAACAGTTATATTATTAGTACTATCTTTTAAATTTTTATCGATCCCTGAAGCTACTTGGATCTTAGATAGTTTATCGGCACCTGTATAGTCATCTGTTTTACTTAGGATTAAACTCTCACCCGGTTTTATAGTATTTTTATTTAAAGAATTTTGTTTTTTAATTTCATTAATCGAAATATCGAATTTGTCCGATAATGACCACAAGCTATCTCCCTTTTTAACAGTATATTTTTGAGGTATAATAGGATCCGAACTTTTATAACCAACATCTGATTCTATTTCCTTTTCATTTTCAACAACACTTTCAAGCTTAGTATAGACACTTTCATCAATCTTATTATCATCAATTTTAACCCAAGCTATTTCAGCATCACCGGCCATATCTAAACTGTCTTCTGCAGCTTCTTCTATCTCATCACCTAGATTTTGTTTCTGAACTATGGCTCCTCCTTCAATTTCATCTAAATTATTTACACTAGCAGCATTATCTTTTGTATCATTATATACTTCATCTGTTACAGAATCTAAATCTTGTTCCTTAACAAAAGCATTATCCGTGTCAGTATCTATATCACTGCTTTGTGTATCAACTATTTCAATACTATCGGTGCTATTAGCTTCTACATTAGCAATATTGTTTTCTTCAATAACTATGGCCTCACTATCGGTTTCATCAAAATCACTTACACTAACTGTATTATCTTTTTTATCCTTATATGATTCATCTTTTAAAGAATCTAGGTCTTCTTCTTTAACAAAAGCATTATCTGCACCAGTATCTATATTACTGCTTTCGGTATCAACTATTTTTTCATTGTTAGCTATTTTTATTGATGATTTATCATCATTCGCATCATTCAAGTCTGCACTTTTATCTGGTTTTTCAGAATATTCTATATTTACTTCAGAACTCGTTAAACTTTTATAAATGTAAAAAACTGGTATCAGCAGTAGCAGGCTTGCCAAGACAGCCAGAAATCTTCTATTTTTAAACTGAATATAATCCAGATTTTTAATTCTTACCGGGATATCCGGAAAATAAGACTTGTCGTAATGTTCTCTACTTACTGGATCTATTAGAATATTATAAGCTTCATTAATTTTCTTTGTCTTTTCTAATCCCGGCTCCCCAATCTTATCGGGATGATACAACTTCATAAGTCTGATCCAATTATTTCTTATATCCTCGTCATCAGATTGCAGAGAACATTGCAGTATTTCATAATAATCATCTAAATCCTCTTCCGCTCCTTGGTTGAAAAATGAAATTACCGACCTTGCCTGATCTACAATAAACCTATCGCTTATTTTCCTGTTTTTTGCTATTTCTTTTATTACCCTAAAATTTCTTGATTTTGAACCCTTTGAAATGTCTAGAATAATTGAGCGGTAATGATGATGATTCTTTAGTGATTTTTCTATTATCAGCCTAAGATCCTTAGCTGTAACAATTTCGTCAACTACTGTTTCAAAGTCCTTTTTTTCAATTTCAATCATTTTTCATACCTAGTTCAGAGCACTTAATCTTAAATCATCAAACCATACCGTTCCGCTTATTTTACTATCTAATTTTCTTATAGGGTTTCTTTTTAATACTAAGCTTATTCCTTCACAATCTGAAGCGCTTTCAAACTCCAGCACATTTCTTTTCCACTCACTGCTACCCAGTATAACGTCAGTTTTTATCGAAAACTTAGAATTATTACATTTTATTTCCCAAAATACTCCACTCTTAGTAGTAATATCTTTGGATGAATAGGCATATGACAAAGAATACTTTTTGCCTCCATCTAAAGGTATATGCTTTTTGACATGGTGAAAATTAATATTTGCCTTACCGTTAAAAACTACTTTCAGTGATTTACTCCCGGAATAATAACTTTCATTATCAATTTCTATATCCACTTCCTTTATGGTACTAATTCTCCAGTTAAAACCCTTGTTTTCTATTTCATATTCAAAATCTCCGTTCCATATAAGGTTATCAATTCCTATATCCTCATAACCCTCTGACCATATAGAATAGGCTTGCTTCAACATGTTGTTTCTAATCAGAAATTCTACGTACTTATTTCTAATGTTCTGCTCAACTAATATGTTGTTTTTAGTCATAAAATCCCATACGTAAATAGAATCATCTATAGATCCATGTGAATATAAATGATCTAAATAACTGGATAATAAAGTGCCGCTTTTAAAATTATCTACTAAATATTTCTTATCAATTTGCAATTTATCGAATATACGGAATGCATCATCTCTTTTCCAATAGTTATTTTCTGCGACATCAATTAAAGTTTTAATTGCGAGTTTATATTCATTCATTCTAACTAACAGCAGCGATATATC
>SMWS01000114.1 GCA_004356685.1 Deltaproteobacteria bacterium | reverse complement strand
GAAGATGGGTATAAAAGGGAATAATTATATCCGTGTTTTTTTCGCAAAGTTTAATTAAGCCGGATGCAAACTTTTTAATATGACTATTTATTTCTCCAATCTGTTTTCTGATATAGAGTTTTTCATCAAGCAGTACCTGGTCGTTGCGGCTCCTTGCAGTGTGTAGTTTGCCACCCACTGCACCAATTTTTTCAATTAACCGTTTTTCAATATTGAGGTGTATATCTTCAAATTCATCCCTGAATGGAAATTTGCCGCCTTCTATTTCATTCTTTATAGACTGCAAACCTTTTACAATCTCCTCAGATTCTGCTTTTTTAATGATTCCGGTTTTACTCAGCATATTGGCATGAGCGATACTTCCTTGTATGTCTTGTTCATAAAGTCTTTTATCGTAACTAACGGATTCAGAGAACTTCTCCATCAGCTTATTAGTTTTTTTCTTAAATCTCCCGCCCCAGGGTTTTTTACACAATTTAAAGCCCTCCTTATTTTGGACTGCTGGTTAATTGTTAGATTGTAATACAATAATAGTTGGAAAGGTAGTAAAAAATTAGCTAAATCTCAATTCTGTCAGATGAATTATTATAAAGCAACTTAACCATTAATGTCAGATGTTCTTTAAGATGCCTGGTAATTAAATAATTTTCTCTTACAAACTCCTTTGCCTTCAGTCCCATTTCATTCATCTTATCTTTATTATGTAATAGATATCTAATTCTAAGTGCTGCGCCTTCTGGAGTATTCACACAAAAGCCAGTCTGATGATTTATAACCTGCAATCTTATGCCTCCTGTGTCTCCGCCTATAACCGGTTTCCCCTTCCAAAGAGATTCTGTGACGGTAAGTCCAAATCCCTCTTTTAGAGATTTTTGAAGAATAATGTCTGCAATTCTCTGCAGTGCATTTATAGTCCTATGTTCATCAGGTTGCAAAACCAAAATGTGTATATCAGGATCAGACTGTGCTGCTGCCCTGACTTCATTTAAAACCTCTTCACCTTCCGGGTCGTCATCTGCCCCACCGCCAGCAAGAATTAGCTGGACATTTGGTAAAAATGATTTTGTAAGTTTGTAAGCTTTAATTACTCCAATAGGGTCTTTAAATCTATCGAATCTCGATACCTGAAGCATAATTGGTCTGCAGCGGTCAAGGTTGAATTTGTTTGCTACAGAGCTTATCTCATTTTCTTCAAGATCAACATTTTTATCACTTAGAGGATCTATACTCGGCGGTATAAGATATTGGGGATGAGGTAGATGCTGTGCAAAATCAGCAAGAGAAAATATACTCGCATCATACCCTGCTACAAACTTTCTCAAGTATTTCCAAACCTTTCTATAAGGTTTACTTGCATCAATGTGGCATCTCCATACCCATTTACCCAGCTTGTTAGCAGTATATTCAAATAGCGGAGCTGGCTGGGGATCATGAATAAATACAATATCAGCATCTGCTAAAACACCCTTTAATCTTTCTGCATTTTCTTTGTTGGTTTTTTCATAATTTTTCAATAGTGCTTCTGAAATATCTACTTTATCTCCCTGAAGTGCATTGTGAAAACTCTTCGTACACTTATAAAAATCATCATTCCCTTCTATAACTTCCCAGGATGTATCTATGCCTATTTCTTCCATTAGGGGAACTAATTGATGAAGTATTTCAGCGACACCCCCACCCATCTTTGTTGAATTAACGTGTATTACTTTTTTATTTTTGAGAGGTTTTGAAAGCTGCAGCAGATGGTCTATTACATCCTCACCTGTAACTTTTGCATATGATTCCAATAAAGTAGACATTAATTGCCGCCTCGAAAATAGGAATTAAACAAACTACCTAGCTGGGTTCTCAGTTCAGTTAAAGTAATAAAATATGGATCAACCTGTGCAATCAAGTCACATAAATTTTTATATTCACCATTTACCGATATAAGCCAGCTCCTAAAATCATCTTCGCCTTTGGGCGATCTTCTTCTTGCATCAATAAAATGATAGAAAATACTGGTAACAGATAACCGTGATATTAGTTCTGCAAGATCTTCGGGGTTACTAACTGTATATTTTGTATCAAAAATAACTATCTCAGACCTTATAAAATTAAACTGCCTGTCTGAATGCGACCAGGTTAAATATTCACTCTCATCAAGCCTGTTTTCAATTATTTCAATTAATTCATTTCTTAAATCTTCTATATCTTTAAAATCCGTGGGATCTACCACCCCTAGAATTTCGGCCAACTTCTTGTCATGTATTCCATGAGCAGCCCATGCAGCAAAATCATTATTATATTCAGGGTCAACAAATCTGGGCCTTATCAAACCACCCCAAAAATGATAATAAACGCAGCCCGGATGGCAGGTAATCAAATTGTTCCTAAGCTCTTTTAAATTCTGCGCCCTAACCCCTGTAGCAATCGCAACAAGATCGCAATCTTTTATTTTTAAAGGTTTAATTTTTGGTGACATTTATAAAACAAACTAAATCAGGAAAATAAATTTAGCTTATAATACTGTCTCCTTTATCTTAATCAATATCCAAAAACATGTTTTGTTTAATTTGACCTTTTATTCGCTAATGTACATAAATATAAAATGCTGTTAAACTTGGTTTTTAGCTTAGAACCCTATTGAAATGAATAAAATCAAAAGTTTACAAGAATCTGCGGCGTTAGTAAAAGATGGTCAAAGATTAGCAATCGGCGGGCTACTGCTCCAGAGAACCCCGTCTGCTTTTATCAGGGAACTCGCAAGGCAGGGCAAAAAAAACCTAAAAGTAATGAAGACTGCCGCTAATTACGATTTTGATCTCTTATGTTTTGCCGATTGTGTTGAAGAAATAACCGCAGGGTTTGTTAGCTTTGAAGCAGAATTTGGTCTCGCGCCAAACTTTAGAAGATCGGTTGAAAATGAAAAAGTGCATTTTAACGAAAATTCATGTTACACGGTAATATCAAGCCTCAGGGCCGCGGCTTTTGGAGTGCCTTTTATGCCGATTGCAGATCTTAAGGAAAGCTACTTAGTCTCTAAATTTGAAACGGTAAGTAACCCCTATGGAAACGAACAAACCTTAACCGTTCCGGCTATCTACCCTGATTGGGCAGTTATACATGTACAAAAATCAGACGAGCAGGGAAACGCCATAATTTATGGGCCCGTTTTCGAAGACCTTATCATGGCACAAGCGGCTAAAAAAATCATTTTAACTACTGAAAAGATTGTATCCGAGCAAGAGATTCAAAAAGATATAGACTTAGCCATTATTCCGGGCTTTAAAGTCGCGGCTGTAGTAGAAATTCCACAGGGCGCAAAACCTGCTTCATGTTATCCGTTTTATGACTATTCGGCGGAACAGGTTAAAGAATATCTCTCAATAAAAAATAAAACTGAACTAAACAACTACCTTCAGCAACAAACCTAAAAAAATGTCTCAAAATTCAAATTTAGAATTCACCCCGGCCGAATACATGATAGCTTCGATGGCAAGAATCTTAAAAGACGCAGAAAACGCTTTTATGGGAGTTGCATCTAATCTTCCCTTCTTTGCTATCTGGCTTGCTAAACAACTCTATAATCCAGAGCTGACCTGGCTTAACATTCCAGGAAAAATTAACCCACTGCCCACCAAACCTCCCAAATCAACCGTTGATTTTCAGCTTTTAAAGAGTAGCTCTGCATCTATAACCCTTGCTAATATTTTTGATATGTCTGCCAGGGGTGAGCTCGATGTAGCTTTCCTTTCCGGGGTTCAAATAGACAAATTCGGCAATTTTAATCTGAGTCATATTCCTGATGGTGATAAAATAAAGATTCAGTTTACAGGTGGAGCCGGCAGCGCCCTTATCTGTGCAACAACAAAGAGGGTAATATTTTGGAGAACAAAGCATGATAAACGAGCCTTTGTTGATAAATGTGCTGTAAATACCGCCACAGGAAATGTGTACAAAGTTGTCTCACCTCTTTGCGTATTTAGCAAAAAAGACGGAGTGCTGAACTTAGAAAGTATTAATCCTGATTCCAGTTTTGAAGAAGTATCTAATAATACCGGTTTCCCGATAAGCAATGCGCCTTTTACTGAAGGTCCAACAGAGGATGAACTTAAGTTAATAAGAGATTTTGATAAAGAAGGAATCAGGGATATAGAATTCTAAAGTACTTCCAATTTAAGTATTTAGATTTTTTTGAACATTATTGGACAGTTTAAGCATCTAATTTTTTATTGAATATTACCATTACAATAGCTAAACTAAGTGTTTTAATAAAAATAAAGGAGGGGAAAAATGGCAGAATACGCAAATCCCGATGTACTGGTCAGCACGCAGTGGGTAGCAGATCATTTAGGTGATGCAAATATCAAAATCATGGAATCAAATGAAGACGTTTTACTCTACGATGTAGGGCACATCCCAGGCGCTATCAAAATTGACTGGCCAACTGAACTGCAGGATCAGCTTATAAGAGACTATGTGAATAAAAATAACTTTGAAAAGTTGTTATCAGAAAAGGGAATCTCTAACGATACAACCATAGTTTTTTATGGAGACAGAAGCAACTGGTGGGCATGTTATGCTTTTTGGACGTTCAAGATATTAGGGCATGACAAATGCCTGATTATGAACGGTGGCAGACAGAAATGGTTAGAAGAAGAGAGAGAAACAACAAAAGAAATTCCAAGTTACGCCAAGACTGATTATAAAGTAGGTGCAACAAATGAGAGCATAAGAGCATATAGAGATGATGTGTTAAAGCATATGGGATCAAACAACCCCCTGATTGATGTTAGATCTCCAAAAGAATATACTGGTGAGCTCCTTCATATGGAAGCTTATCCGCAGGAAGGTGCACTTAGAGGCGGGCATGTGCCGGGCGCCGCAAACATCCCTTGGGCAACCGCCGCAAATGAAGACGGAACATTTAAATCAGCCGATGAACTGAAGGAAATCTATGAGGGTAATGCTGGACTTAAAGAAGGTGATGATATTATTGCTTATTGCAGGATTGGCGAGAGATCATCCCACACATGGTTTGTTCTTACCTATCTTTTAGGTTTTGAAGGCGTTAGGAACTATGACGGTTCATGGACGGAATGGGGAAACCTTATTAAAGCTCCTATAGAAAAATAATTTAATTCTAAACTTTTAATAATTATAGATTACAAAAAAGCACCCACCTTGGGGTGCTTTTTTTATTTTAAATACATTTGGTATATTTTATATATGAAATTAGTATATTTTACATATGAACATGGACAGAGACGAACTTATGACACTCATCTTGGATCACTATGAAAGCCCAAGAAATAGTGGTGAAATAGAAAATGCAGATGCTTTTCATGAGGGCGGCAACCCGGGTTGCGGTGATATAATAAAAATGTATCTTAAGATTAATGATAAAAATATTGTCGAGGATGTGAAATTTGAGGGAGAGGGCTGCATATTGAGTCAGGCAGGGGCATCAATGATGACTGAAAATGTAATGGGTAAGACGATTGAAAAAATAGAAAAAATGGGTCCCGAAGCCATTACCGATATTATTGGAACGGATCTTGCCCTTACAAGACCAAAATGCGCCACGCTTGGACTTATGACTATCAAAATAGCGATTAAGCAGTGGAATAGAAAGAAGTTGTTGGAGTCTTAAATCGCAAGTAAATTAGTTTTTTATAATTTGACTATTCGGGGTGTAGCTCAGTTTGGTAGAGCGTTGCGTTCGGGACGCAGAGGCCGCTGGTTCGAGCCCAGTCACCCCGATACAACTATTTGTCAATGATTACAGATAGTTGTGACTCCACAGCTCAGGACGTTTTGTCTCGAATATCTACAGAGGTGTCCATATAGGTGTCCACTTTTATGAAACTAAGCCTATTTATAGCTGACTTTTTATGTTCTGGAGTTGGATGGCTATAGCGTTTTGTTATGGATAGATCCTTGTGACCCATAAGTTCTGCCACAGTTACAATGTCTACACCGCTCATGCCTAGGTTGCTTCCAAATGTGTGTCGCAGGTCATGGAACCTACAGTGTTTAATTCCAGATTTCTTAACAGCATTAGCCCACTGCCGTTTAATCGTGGTTCTTCCCCCAAACACATATTCACTATCAGATCTATTTTTCAAATCTATTAGAACGCTCGTTAACTCTGGGTGAAGTGGTATATAGCGACTTTCGTAATTTTTGCTGTCCCTGACTAATAGGTGACCTTCTTTAAGGTTTACGTCATCCCACAATAAAGAGAGAATTTCTCCAAGTCTCATACCCGTATGAACTGCCATCCGTAATATTGGCTTTAGACTAGCAGAAGATGCATTGTACAAATCCTTGAATTCAGCATCACTCAGGATTCTTAGATTTG
>SMWS01000113.1 GCA_004356685.1 Deltaproteobacteria bacterium | reverse complement strand
TAGTTGAAGACGCTCTGTTGCACTCACGCTATTTTGATTACTCGATAATAAAGCATCCGAAAAATGTTTTGGTCTTTCATCTCCATACCATTTTTTAACCCAATTTGCTGCCCATTTATTAGTTTTATCTGTGTGGCATCCTATACATGCGTTAGGTGTATCATATTTTTCAGATTGATCAGGTCTTGGCATTCTAAAACTATGATCACGTCTAAAATCATTTCCCATATAATTTTTACCTGTCATGTGGCAATTAATACATAAACTAGCTTCTGTATTATCTTGATGAAAGTAATGAGCTTTAGTATCGTAATCCGTTGGAACATGGCATTGTGTGCATAGCATATTGCCTTCGAATTTCAATTTTAAGGTATGTGGGTTATGGCAATCGGTACATCTAACACCTTCAACATACATTTTACTTTGTAAAAAAGAACCATACACATAATCTTCTTCATCAATCTGTCCGTCTCCATGATAAAAATTATTTGTTATATTTTGAATTAGATACTGCTCTTCAAAACTAATTCCAGGAGTTAGGTTTTCTGTTAGTTTTACACGTCGAGCATGGCAAGAGGCACAAAGATTTAATTGATCTTTTTGATTCGCTCCTTTTAAGATGTATAGGTTATTTCCTGAAAGGTCTTTGGTCGCCCAATTAATATGATTACTTGCTGGACCATGACAACTTTCACAGGCAACATTTATTTCACTATAAGTAGTATTATATGCGTCTTGATCTACTAAATAGTTCTTTTTTAAATTTGTGGAATGACATTCGGCACACATCGTATTCCAGTTTTGTGCTCCTCTTGTCCAGTGCAACCAATCATGGGGTTCTATAGTTTGGCCTTTATATTGGTGATACCATTTCTTATTAATAACGTCCCAAGTGACCCTTAAAACTTGCTTTTTCCCTTTATCAAAATCGATTAGGTATTGTTGTAATGGTGTTACACCAAAAGTATATGCTATTTTGTAGTTGTTTTCAGAAGAATCAATTTCTTTTATTCTTACATAAAACTCTTTGTTTTCTTTAAAAAAGAAATATTCTACACCATCAATTTTTGTTTTAACATTATTAAAATCACCTAATACAGTAGATTCATTTGCAATTTGCATTGCTAAATCATGATGAGATCCTTGCCAGTTATCGAATGGCTCTTTATGGCAGCTTATGCATGCACTTGACCCAACAAATCCTGATACTCCAAATAGCTCTTTATCAACATAAGATTTTTCATATCCTTCATTCTTACAGCCATTTAATATGGCACACAAAATGAAACCATTTATAATTCTTTTAAAGCTATTCATTAATCAGTTTTGTTATTAAACAAACATAAAGAAAACATTCTAAATCGTCAATAGTTTGGTAAGAGATTTTTGTGGGTTAATAAAGTTGTCAATTATTATCCGCATTGTAATTAAATTTAAAAATTAAAATTAAAAAACATATATTTGAATCTGTCAATATCAATACTGAATATATTTACTTAAAAATGCTCACTGAAATAAATAAAAATTTAGCTCTTTTTGTTTTATTGATTAGCCAATTTGTTGGAGCTCAAAATGATACTATTCAGCTAAAAAACAATGCTTTTTTAGTTGGAGAAGTAAAATCGTTCTCTCAAGGGATTTTAATTATAGAAACCGATTATAGTGACAAGGATTTTAGAGTAGAATTCAATAAGGTGAAAGGCCTTATTATTGAACGTAAATGCCTTATCACCCTAACGAATGGAAGGCGTCGTTTTGGAAATATAAGAACCAATGCTAAAGGGATAGTGGAAATTACTTTAGATGACGGAATTATGGAGTACTATAAATTGCACGAAATTATTGCTTTAACAGAAGTTGATGATAAATTTTGGAGTCGTTTTACAGGTTCAATAGAACTTGGTTTTAATTTAACAAAAGCAAATAATAACACTCAGTTTACCATTGATGGTGATTTAAAATATGCCGATGAATTTTGGCGATCGGCAGGATCTATTAATGTACTCGACTCATCGCAAGATGATGTTGAAAATACGAAGCGAACAGATGTTAGTTTGTCCCTCATCCGTATTTTACCTCGAAAATGGTATTTGTTGGGTGAAGTTTCATTTCTCGCAAATACTGAACAGGCACTTGATAGTAGAATTAGTCCAAGTATAGGTGCGGGAAAATTTTTAATAAGTACAAATACGCTTTATCTTGGGCTAAGCCTTGGCTATGCATATAACATTGAAAACTATGTAGACGCTTCGCTTGATAAAACCTCATCAGAAATATTTATTTTTTCTGAATTTAATATGTTTGATTATAAAGATATTGATCTTAACACTGGCATAAAATTATATCCCAGTTTGTCTGAAAATGGAAGATTTCGAACCGACTTTGACTTAACCCTTAAATATGATCTGCTTCTGGATTTTTATATTAAACTTGGGTTCGCTTTAAATTTTGATAACCAACCTGCCATTGAAGGAAATGATTTTGATTATATTTTTACCACAGGCTTTGGATGGAAATTTGATTAACATAAAACAAAATACAAATGAAAACATTTTTTAAATTAATTATCATTGTGCCTATTCTCAGTTCATTCTTAATTTCAATCACTTTTATAGGCATGGGTGTTTATGAGTCATTTTTAGGGATTTACGGTGTTTTAAATGGGCAAATGGGCACAGAAGCAAGGCCAGGTATACTGCTTTTTCAAGCTTTAGATCTCTTTCTGCTTGCATTTCTTTTTCTGATTTTTTCTATAGGTTTTGCTCAACTTTTTATTCCAAAGCCTTCAAGAATAATGACTCTTATGGATTCTATAACACCAGATTGGTTAAAAGTAGAAAACTTCACTCAGCTCAAATTAATTCTTTGGGATACAGTACTTACAACATTAGTTGTGTTTGTTCTTGGAATTATTGTTAGAGAGGCTGGCGAATATGGTTGGCAAACATTAATTATTCCTGGAGTTATTTTACTTATCTCCTTAAGTAAATACTTGATTAAAAGAAATTAAGGTAAATAAGACTTTTATAATATAAAGTGGTCCCACATGTACCCATATGTTGTATAGTAATGTGGAGTAGTATGGATGTATAAAGGTTTGAGCATCGATTGAAAAATTAAGTCTTTTCATTATTGAGTGATATTTCCACTTTTACTTTTCCTTCAGGTAAAGTACAAAAAAAGGCTTTTATATAAGCAGGTAAAGATGTTACTGTATAAACTAACCCACCTTGATCGAGAACATCCTTTAAATTCAACACTACACAAACACGATCTGATCTCTCGTATTCTTCTTCCTTTTCTGTAATAAACGAAATGCCTTGCCCAACCTCTGAAGATAGAAACACCTCCCAATAACCATGATATCTATCAACAACCATATCAGTCGGGCTCTTTTTGGCCTCCAAAAATAAGTGATCATCGATTTCTTTAAGATAGTTACGTGAGGTATAGCGCACTAATTTACTTTCAGAAGTAAGATTATTTTCATTTTTAATTTTCTATATATCATTAAAATAGTGTTGCTAATTCAGGATATTTGATATTATTTGTAATAGATTTTATGTCACTAATAATTTTAGGACTAAATAAATCTCTGCTTACTGTGTAAGCTTCTAATTCTTCATCATTAAATTGTAAGTTGATTAATTCTTTTATACCGTTTTCATTTAAATCATCTCTTAACCATTCCTTCTCAAACTCTTGTTTTAGTATAATAGGTTGTCTTTTTCTTTTGTTATGTATTTCTGCAAACATAGGAGATGCATCTTTAGTAAGAATAGTAAATGTAACATATTCACCAATGTGTGTGTATAGTCCTGCAAGTGCTAAAGCTTCATTATCTGTTCTGTGAATGTAATAAGGATATTTTTTAGACTTGTATTCGTGTGGCTCATAAAATCCAGTTACAGGAATGATACATCTTCTGGTTAGGGCAGAATGTTTGTAAATAAAATGATTAAAAAGTTTTTCAGATTGAGCATTTAGTCCTCCTCCATATCTAACCGCATCTTTATAGTAATTACTTAAATTCTCTGGTAGTGTTTTACTTGGTGCTATTCCCCATCTACCTATAGTTAATATTGATGGTTCTTCCTGTGGTATTACAAGCATTTTTGGGTGATCAAAACCATTTAAATGATAAGATGGTATATCAAAGTCATCTCTTAACTCATCATCATAAAGATTTACATTAAATCTGTGTTCTAATTCTACTACTTTTTTGGTTTGACTTGTGTGAAAGCACATATTATTAATTTAGAGCCTTAAAGTTAATAAAAATGCAGTTATACATTAATAGTAATTATCTCATTTAGATTTGTAGAATATCTTGGAGATAGTTTTTCTTGTTTCATTTTCCATTGTCTGCCTAAAGATTGTGAGCCAAACTTAATCTTGTTATTGCCATAAGCCTTATTCATCCTATCAACAATTTTCATTATTGGTATATGCTTTGGATTTGGCTTTTTAAATAAGGTTAGTTGGCTTTGTCCCTCTGGTGTTAAGCCCATAACTATAACGCCTGCTTTTTTGTAATGATATCCTTTTTTAAATATAGCTTTTAATCCTAATTGTGCATACTTGTTTAAATCAAAAGATGAGTTGGTTGGGTAATCTGTTTTTATAACAATGTTTCTTCCGTATTGTGCTAAATCCTTTCTATGTCCATTAGTATGCAGAAATACCAATATAGCATTACAATGACTTTTTTGTCTTCTTAATTTTTCAGCACAAGAAATGGCAAAGGTTCCAACTCTCTCACTTACATCTTCAAACTTATTGTGCATCCTTTCAAATGACCTCGTAGTAGCAATCATTTTTTTATTGGCTGGAGTATCCAAATCTAAAGTAGGTATCCCTTGTAAATCATGTTTTAGTCTTAAACCAACTACAGACATATACTTTCTCACCCAGTAATCTGAGAGTTTTGTAAACTGATATGCATTAACAACACCTATATTATTTAAGCGTTTAGAATGCTGTCTGCCAACACCCCAAACATCTTCTATTTTAAGCCATTTTAAAGC
>SMWS01000112.1 GCA_004356685.1 Deltaproteobacteria bacterium | reverse complement strand
TCCATTAATTCTTTTGTGGTTATTCCGTGATTTTGCGCAAGTATAGAAAGGCTATCACCACTCTTTACCCGGTATTTTATATAAGGGCTTGGAGGCATTTTTGGAATCTTTATATTTTGTCCTACATTTATCTGATTTCTTTTTAAATTATTTAACCTTCTTATTTCTTTTGATGTTGTGTTGTATTTCTCTGCGAGTATTGATATGCTATCTCCTCTCTTAACAACATATCCGATATAAGAAGTTTCAGATTCTTTTTTAGCAACCGTTTTTTTAATTTCCGTTTTTGCGGCGTTTACTTCTTTTTTATCACCATCTATTAGATTTTCTTTAATTAATTTTTCCAGATCTGCATAATTCTTATCTGCAGAACTTTTCTGATTTGTACTGCTAAAACCAGTTGATTTACTATTTTCCTTAGAACTACTTGCTATTAACTGCTTTGAATCGGCATTCTCTGGCTTGATATACTGCTTATTTGGTATTTTAATACGCTGACCAATGTTTATCTGGTTACTTTTTAGGTTATTTAACGTTCTAAGTTCTTTTGTAGATGAACTATAATTTTCTGCAATTGTAGAAAGATTGTCGCCGCTTTTTACTTTGTAGCGTATATAAGGATTTGTTGTATTTCCTTTATTAGCTTTTAAATCTGATTTCTTCTTGTCTTCAGATATATTAGAAACTTTAATATCCTTTTTTACACTTTCTTTTTCTATCGAGTCCTTTTTACTTTTTGAGCCTATTGCTGCAATATTTTTATCTTTATCACTAATTTGGGCAGTTTTTCCTATATTTTTATCATTTGAAACAGAATTTTCTGAAGTTTTAGCCGCTGATTTTACAACTTTATTATTATCTTTATCTGATAAAGGCTGTCTTTCGTTACTGTTTGCTTTCAGTAGCTCTTTTTGTTTCTCGACGAATGATAAATATTTTTCTTCAATGTTTTTCAGATATCCTTTATTACTCTTTTCTTCAACTTTAACAGGAATAGGTTTTTCAGTTGCTTTAGAAACTACTTTTTTGCTTACATCTGTTTTAAAGGAATCACTGCTTTCATACTTCTTATTATAGGGAATTACAATTTTTTGCCCTACATTTATTTGGCTCCTGGCTAGATTATTGACAATTTTAATTGATTTTGTGTCAGTTTTGTATTTAGCAGCAATGATAGAAAGACTATCACCTCTGTGAATCGTATAATTAATAAATGCTTCTGTACCCTTAGCATTTTTCGTATTATAAGGTATTTTTAAAATCTCGCCTAAAAAGACCTGCTCTCTGTTAATTTTATTTGATTGCTTTATGTCTTTAACAGTTGTCTTGTAACGGTATGCTAAACCACTGAGATTATCACCTTTTTTGACCTCATGTTTAATAATGTCATAGGTATTAGAATTACTGCTAACAGTCTTTGTTTGATGCTTTTCTATACTATGCTGGGCAAATGCGTGGGTTGCCACAAGTATAAAGAGCATTAAAAAGATTGCCGGTAGACCTTTTTCAATTTTCGCCCTCATGAACATGCTCCCAAAATATTTAAGAAATTACTTTATGTTTTAATCATAAACTATTATTATTATTAAGTCTAGTACTTTTTTTGATATCTATTTTTTATATAATAATATTGGAAAATTTGAAAATAAGGGTGTAATTACTTGACGCTATACTCAAAAGTCAGCTTTTTCTTTCGTCTTGTTAGGTTGATTGTAAAGTTTGGTTGCCCTTTTAGTTCTTGAAATATGCCTAAAGCATTGCTTACATCGGTCAGTTCAACATCATTTATCATATTTAATGTATCGCCGTTGCGCAGTCCTATTTTATAGAAGAACGTATTAGGTCTCATTCCAAAAAGCTTCAGTCCCTCGTCATTTGGTATAATACGAACTTCTGACATTATTCCATTAATATCTTCTAACAATTCATCCAATAAATCCTGATCAATTTCAAACTGATTTTCTCCTACTTTTTTTATCCCTTCATCCATTACATCATCTTCATCATCGTCCTCAGATGGCCTTGTTGGTTTTGGCCTAGATTTAGGTCTTCTAGAAACCGAAGCAACATCCATAGTCTTACATTTAATTGTTTCAAATCCACTCCGGCGCTCTATAATAACTTTGCAGTTATCCACCCTGGAAATCTTTATTTTTTCTGATTTATATATATCAACTTCTTCTCCAACAAAATAACCATTTGTTTTTTCATTATCCAGATTTTTTAAGACTGCTTTTGAAAAATTTGTATCTATAATTGTACCAATTAATTCAATGTTTAATTTTGTTTCAGGAGCCTCACCATCTGGTGCATAGGACTTAGGTGCAGTATCTGAGATTCTTACATTTTTTAAACCAAATATATTGCTTACTAATATTGGCTTATAATAGTTTCTAGGTTTTGGACGTTTGTTACCAGCAAACTTAGCTAAATTAATGTTCTTAGGCTTTCCTGTATTCTGAACAATTTTGCTTGTCGATAGTGATGGCTTTACAAAGTTGTCATGAACGATTAAGACAAATACAATTGCGATAAGAGCAATTATTATTAGTTCTACAAATTTAATATATCTTTTTAATATTGCTGAAATCATTTAAGTAGTTTAATTAATTATTAATTTCAAAATAAAGTAATTTACTTAATTTGTCAACGGCCATTTAATTTAGTCAATAATACTATATATATTAAAATTCAAAAGTCTTTTAAAGTCTTTTTTTAAATAACTGAATTAAACACTTACAATAATTAGATAATATCATTATAATAAAATTTCTATAGTTTAATAATATTATAATAGATAGCCCAATTTTTAATAAGTAGAATATTTCACTGTTGTATGAAAATAAAAATATATTTAGCAGGACCTCTTGGTTTTTCGCAAGCAGGCAGAGAGTTTCACTACCGTTCTATAATTCCAACGGTAAAAAAACTGGGCTACGCATACTATGATCCGTGGACAACTATACTAGACAAAAAAATTCATAAAGTTTCCTCACTGGATTATGGCAAAAGAAAAAGAAATGAATGGTACAAACTAAACATTGAGATAGGAAAACTCAACACCTCCGAAATTGACAGCTCTGACATATTACTGGCTGTCCTTGATGGGACTGATGTAGACAGTGGAACTGCTGCAGAGATAGGATACGCCTACGGCAAAGGTAAAAAGATTATAGGTTACAGAGGAGATTTTAGACTGAGCGCTGACAATGAAGGGTCAACTGTTAATCTCCAGGTCGAATACTTTATACGCTCAAGCGGCGGTACTATTGTAAAAACAATAAAACAATTATATGCCGAGCTTAAAAAACTAAAGAAAATATAAATAATACTGTAGTTTTCACAAATTGACTTTCATACATGTTTCAGTAAATTAGATTGACTAAAATTTATAAGTGGGGAGCCTAAAATCGGAGTCTTATCTACAGTTTCTGAAAAGCTATTAGAAAACGAAGAACAAATCACATTTGATGAAGCAATGGCTCTGACAGAGCTTGCAAAAGACGGGGTTGCCGACCTTATTTCTCTTGCCAGAAAGGTCACGCTTAAATATAACGGCGATGGCGTATTTTTAAGATCGATCATTAGCGCTCAAACCGGTAACTGCCCCGAGGATTGTTCTTTTTGTTCTCAGTCTGCTCATTTTGATACCGAAGTTGAAGCCCATCCGCTTATGGCAGCAGAAAAGATATTAGGCGCAGCCAAGCAGGCTGAAAAGATGGGTGCTATGGATTTTTGTATTGTAATCAGCGCCAAAGGACCCACTCCCAGAATATTCAATAAAGTCTTAGAAGCGGTAGATATGCTTGTTGAAAAAACGGGTCTAAAAATCGGGTGCTCACTTGGTGATCTCACTAGAGAACAGGCTTACACTTTAAGAGACCATGGGGTCTGGAGATATAACCACAACCTTGAAACATGCAGGAGTTATTTCCCAAACATTTGCACCACCCATACTTACGATCACAGGCGCAAGACTGCAGAGCTAGTAAAAGAAACAGGTATGCATCTTTGCTGCGGCGGAATTTTGGGAATGGGTGAATCTGTAAGACAGAGATTAGAGCTTGCTTTTGAAATAAGAGAGCTCGACCCTACCTGGGTTCCTATTAATTTTTTAAATCCACGCCCAGGCACTCCTTTTTCAGAATTTAAAATGATACAGCCTTTTGAAGCAGTTAAAACCATAGCTATATATAGACTCACCCTTCCGGACAAGATATTAATGACAGCCGGCGGAAGAGAAGTTACTTTAAGAGACCTGCAAGCTATGGGGCTAATGGCTGGAGCAAATGCTATGATTCTTGGCAATTATCTCACAACTCCTGGCAGAACTCCACAGGAAGACCTGAGAATGCTGGACGATTTAGAGCTTCCTATTAGAAAAGATATTGTTAACTAGTTTTTCATAACATTTCTACCATAATTCTTTCTTTATAATTTATTTATCATGAGTGACAGTACAAAAAAACTGGGTGAATTAGACAAAGAATTTGTTTGGCATCCTTTCACCCAGATGAAAGAGTATGAAAGCAAAGATCCCATTGTTATTGAAAAAGGAGAAGGCGCATATCTTATTGACTCAGAAGGAAACAAATATATAGACGGTGTTTCATCCCTTTGGGTAAACATTCACGGCCACAAAGTGCCAGAAATTGATAAAGCAATAAAAGAGCAGGTAGATAGTATAAGTCACTCTACACTCTTGGGTATGACAAACCCTCCTGCTGCTAAACTTGCCGAACAACTCATAAATATATGTCCCGAAGGTTTAAAAAAGGTTTTTTATTCAGGTGATGGTGCAAGCGCAGTTGAGGTAGCGCTAAAGATGTCTTTTCAGTACTGGAAAAATAAAGACAAACCGGAAAAGACTAAATTTGTATATCTTGAAAACGGATATCATGGCGACACATTGGGAGCAGTTTCAGTGGGGGGTATTGATCTTTTTCATTCAGCTTTCAAAGAATTACTCTTTGATACATACAAAGCTCCTTCTTATTACTGCTACAGATGTCCTCTAAACAAAACATACCCTTCGTGCAATATCGCATGTGCAGGTGAAGTAGAGAAAATACTCAGCGTTCATCACCAGCAGATTTGCGCAGTAATTTTAGAGCCTTATGTTCAGGCGGCAGGAGGCATGATTGTTTCCCCTGAGGGTTATCTCAAAAAAGTAAGAGAGTATTGTGACAAGTATGATGTGCTCCTGATACTCGACGAAGTAGCCACTGGGTTTGGAAGGACAGGAAAAATGTTTGCATGCCAGCACGAAGATGTAACCCCCGATATACTGGTTATAGGTAAAGGAATGACCGGGGGATACCTGCCACTCTCGGCTACTATCACTAACCAAAAAGTATACGATGCGTTTTTAGGCGACTATGAGGAGTACAAAACCTTTTTTCATGGTCACAGCTATGCGGGAAATCCAATTTCCTGTGCTGCTTCAATTGCAAATATTGAAGTTTTTGAAAAAAACAACACGCTTACTGAACTCAAAGAAAAAATCGAATATTTTGAAAATGAATTAAAGGAATTCAGCGGCTTGGAACATGTAGGAAATGTAAGAAATAAAGGGCTTATGGCAGGCATAGAGCTTGTAGAAGATAAAGAGTCAAAAAAGCCTTATGAAGCAGGGCTTAAAATGGGCTGGAAAGTTGCAGATAAGGCACTGGAAAATGAAGTTATGCTCCGCCCGCTTGGAAACGTGGTTGTCTTAATGCCACCCATAGGAATTCCAATGGAAGACCTTAAAAAACTAATGAAAGTTACTTTTAGGTCAATAAAAGAAGCTACCGAGTCTTAGTTTCATTATTTATCAAAGCCAGGAAAATGGGGTCTGGCTTTTCCTGTTATTTTGTTATTGCAGCAATAGGAATCTTCGTATCAAAATACGAACAATAACAAATTAACAAAAGCCTGACCCCGCTTGTTTATATGCGGACAAAAAATATTAGATTTCTCGCTATCACCCATAATAACTCGTAACCTTGTCATTGCGAATTTGACGTAAGTCAAATGTGGCAATCTCGTTTTTTTCACTCTTATGTCATCCTCAGTTCGGATAGCTATAGGTTATGTGATAAATATCAGGAGCATCTTTATCCCCTTCGTTAAAAATCTTTCCATTTAGCTCTATCCAGCTATGACCGTCTAATACAGAATGCTCACCCTTTAGCTCTGTATCTTTTTTGACGCCGTAATAGATATTTACCTTTTGGCCCATTCTGCTTAAAAAGTAGTAAAGGGTGAGAGAGCGTTTCAGGCATATATTTCTGTAGACAAAAATATTTCTATTCAGTATCAAATTGGTGAGTTGCAGTATTTTATCCGCTTCAGTAGTAGTATTATTGTTATTCTTGTTTGACTCTGAGCTCAGTACTTCCATTAATTTTTTAAGAGTTAATAATTTTAGCAAAAGTGGGAGTACGGTTAAGAATAAAAAGATTTGAAAAAATAATAAGACATCACCTGGAGTATCGAAATAGTTAAATAATTTTTTAAACCTGGTCATTGAGTTTTATTTAATAATTTCAATTAATTCCCTGCTAAGAGGTTTCTGTATAAATTTGTTGACAGTATTTTGTGTATTATCCCACGCAACTCATAAGTATTATAAAGGTTATCTTTAATATTTTCTATGATGTTTTTTTGAGATGCTGAAATGACACGCTGCTTGCCACTTCGAGGGTTAGTGCGGCAATCTTGTTTTTTCCTCCCCTTATTAAGGGGCGGAGAAAAAGAATAGATTTCTGTCCTTTGGTTTGTGTGCTTATCCTTCCGGCATTATGAAAATCGCGTGTTCTAAAATGGGGTCTGGCTTTTCCTGTTATTTTGTTATTTGACAATCGAGCTACTTTGTATTTCAATACGATTAATAACAACATAACAAAAGCCTGA
>SMWS01000111.1 GCA_004356685.1 Deltaproteobacteria bacterium | reverse complement strand
TACTAAATCTAATACATACAAAGATGGCCCTACGACTCTAGAATCGATAAAAAGTGATACGAGAAAAGCTAAGTCATTAAAAAAAATAAAAATCTAAATAATTGTTAATTAATTTAAATTCATAACACCCTCCCCTTCATCAAATCATATAAATTAATTGGTTATTGAAACAATTGAGAGAATTATTATACTCTTAACTTTTAAAAATTTATAAATTCAGGAGTTTTATAGATTATGCCAATTTATGAATACGAGTGTAAAAAATGTGGAGATACAATAGAAGTTATTCAGAGTTTTAGCGATAATCCACTTAAAAAGCATAAACAATGCGGCGGGAAACTCGAAAGGTTAATATCCTTATCCTCTTTCCATTTAAAAGGTTCGGGCTGGTATGACACCGAATATGGTAAAAAGAAATTAAAAAGAGGCACTCAAAGCGCAGAAAAAGATGATAAGACTTCTGGTGATTCAAAATCTGATTCTGACTCCAAAGAATCATCCTCAAGTGAGTCCTCATCCGATAGCAGCTCTGCTTCTTCTGAGAGCTCACCGTCAACTGCAGATTCTATCAAAAAGGATACTGCTAAAGCTAAAGATAAATCAGAATAGATTATGGATTTAGGGCTAAAAGACAAAGTAGCAATTGTGCCGGCATCCAGCAAAGGTCTTGGAAAAGCAGTTGCTCTTGGATTGGCCTTAGAAGGCGCTAGGGTAATTATATGTTCTAGAAATGAAAATGAAATAAATGAAGCAGCAAAAGAAATAAGCGAACAAACCAAATCAGATGTACTTCCAATTAAGGCAGACGTTTCAAACCAAAGTGATTTAGAAATCATAGTTAATAAAACCATAGACGCATTTGGCACGGTTCATATTCTAATTAACAACGCAGGAGGTCCTCCTTTTGGATATTTCGATGATTTCGATATGCAGCAGTGGCAAAAAGCTATTGAACTAAATCTTTTTAGCACTATCAAATTAACTAAGCTCGTAACACCATTTATGAAAAATCAAAGCTGGGGCAGAATTATTAATATAACCTCAATTGCAGTAAAACAGCCGCTTGATGGTCTAATATTATCAAACACATCCCGTGCAGGGGTAATTGGGTTTGCAAAAACAATTTCTAATGAGCTTGCAAAGTATAATATCCTTGTAAATAATGTTTGCCCTGGAAGAATATTTACCGACAGAATAAAGAGTCTTGCCAGTTCGAGGGCTAGTAAAGATAACAAGTCTTTTGAAGATGTTATTGAAGACATGCAGACAGATATTCCTGTTGGAAAAATAGGGACGCCTGAGCAATTTGCAAATATGGTTGTATTTCTGGCCTCTGAAAAAGCAAGTTATATAACAGGAAACACTATACAGATTGACGGCGGCTTACTGAAAGGAATATTTTAAAATATATATACTTAATAATGATTGTTTTAAAAAAAATAATCGATATTGATCCAGTCATTAAACTTCTTTTATTCTGTTTATTATTTTATTTTTTATCAAATTTAAAAATTTATAGTGACAATCAATTATTAGATAAAATAAATGGCCAACCTGATTTTATAGAGATAGAAAGAGAAGGCAGCTTTCCTGTTGTTCATCAAATTAATATAAACAACTTAAGTTCTACCCCCCTACCCTCATCAATTTTAAATTCTGAAATTATTAATGGAAAAAAATACTATCTGGATAAAAATGATTACGTTTTCAAAACATCAACGATAAATGGAAAACATAAAATTGCACTCGGGATAGCAATCGATATAAACTCTGCACGTTTTGATGATTTAACTGCGCTTCCAGGTATAGGACCAAAAATCGCTGAAAGAATATTAAAATATAAAAAGTTTCATGGAAAATTCAAAGATAAGCTTAAACTTATGGAAGTAAAAGGGATTGGACCTAAAACATATAACAGGATAGAAAAATATTTAACATATTAATTTCTCATCAAAAAATCAACCTCATTAAGCGTGTCTGAGTTGAACTGTTCGTTTAAACTATTATCTTTATAACCTATACCCTGGGTTATATAAGCTTCACAATCTAAATCAGAACAAGTCGAAATATCAAAAGGTAAATCTCCATAAGGAGTCGGTATAAACTTAACGCCTGATGGTTGTTCAAACTCCCCTCCCGGATACTTATCCAGGGCTGCATTCATAAAGTCGATCCATATAGGAAGCGCCGCCCTTGATCCGGCTTCCTTGTTACCCAGAGATTCATTGTTATCTATTCCTACCCAAACACCAGTAACTATCTTGGGACTAAAACCTACAAACCATGCGTCGGTAAAATCATTTGTTGTACCAGTCTTTCCACCAATTGGAGCTTTATCTAAAAGCGGCTTTGCCCTTTTACCCGTACCTTCTTTTATAACAGCCTCCAGCATATAAGTCATTATGTAAGCAGACTCTTCAGGTATTGTCTGTGTTCCAAGATTAGAATTTATAAAAGGAAGTTCTTTAGAATTTTGCAATAAGTCTAAAAATTCCATAGGGGCATTGTAGCTTGCAATTTCTTCTTTATAGAATTTGGAGGTTAGATTATTTTCTTTTAAATAATTTTTTGATGTGTTTATATTTGAATCTCTTCCAAGGCTTAAAGCTATATTTTTAATTATTTTTTCCCTTTTTATATCTCTATCTGCTTTATAAGCCGCTTCTTTAGAAAAATAAACCCCTTCTGTATAATCTTCTATTATCTTTCCGTTTCTGTCATAAATCCTGTAAATAAACTTAGGCTCTATGTATCTGCCGTTTGTTGCAAATACATTGAATGCCTTTACCATTTCAAACAAAGTGGCTCCGGAACTCCCGAGTGCTAAAGACGGATAGGGGTTTAGCTTTGACTTAAAATGAAAATTCTTAGCGTACTCAACAACATATGCTGGTGTTACATCCAAAATAAGTCTAATAGAAGCAAGATTCCTGGATTTAGTTAGTGCTTGTTTTAATATAATTGGCCCCAAATAACTCTCATCATAGTTTTCAGGTGCCCAGTCTTTCATTACAACAGGTATATCATATATCATAGTTGATACTGTATAGCCTTTATCAAGTGCTGAGGCGTAAAGAATGGGTTTAAATGCTGAGCCTGGCTGCCGGAGGGCCTGAGTGGCTCTATTGAACTGATTTTGATTGAAGTCATAACCTCCAATCATTGAACGAATAAACCCATTTGTGTCCATTGAAAGTAGTGCAGCCTGGGTCTGCGGCTTGTAATATAATTTAGCTATAGATACATCTTCTTTTTTATCTATTATTTTTACTTTGATTATATCTCCAACCCTTAACTGATTATATAAAATATCTATCTCATCATATCCACTGATTGGTGAATAGCTGTTAGAATATTCAAACGGTAATTCCTTTACTTTTTTGCCGACCTGTTTTGTAACTACATATTTTAGTATTCCGTCGTTATCTCCTATTTTTAAGGATGCAACACTAAAATTCGATTCCTTAAGACTACTTACATTAACAACTGCTGCTTCATATATCTGGTTTTTTTTAATTTCTATTTCATTTTGGGCTTTTATATAAGAATTTATACTACTTTTACTTATATGTTTTACTATTTCATTCCTTCCCCTTCTTTTTTCGATATCTATTATTCCTTTTCTAACTGCCCATTGTCCTTTTAAACTAAGATCTGTGTCCATCGATGTAAATACTTTAAATCCACCATTTAAATATTCAGCCGTTCCATATTTAAATTCAAGATATCTTCTTACATATTCAACAAAATATGGAGAAATGTTATCATTAATATTCCTTTTTTTTGCAAGAACAATCTCTTCGTTGTTTGCTTCGGTAAGCTGCTGCTCAGTTAAATATCCTAAATTATATAAAATTCTAAGAACTGTTTTTTGTCTGTCTAAAGCCCTTTGTAGATTTTTTCGTGGATTATAATGTTCAGGACGCTTTGTCAGCCCTGCAAGTACGGAAGCTTGCGCTATACTTATATCTTTTACTGGTATACCAAAATAATTTTTACTCGCAGCTTGCACACCATAAGCCCCATCACCTAAATAAATATGATTTAAATAAAGGTATAAGATCTCCTGCTTGGATAAATTTCTTTCTATTCTATAAGCAAGTATTGCTTCTTTTATTTTCCTTGAAAAGCTCCTTTCAGGCGAAAGTACGATGTTTTTTGTGATCTGCTGGGTTATAGTGCTGCCGCCCCTTCTAATTCTCCTTTCTTTAATATTTGCTATTATTGCGGCAGTAATTCCTTGATAGTCTATTCCTTTATGTTCATAAAATCTCCTGTCTTCAACGGCTATAAATGCATTCACAACATGCTCTGGAATATCCGAAAAAGGAACTAAACTTCTATTTTCTGAATAAAACTCCGCTAGCAAGTAGCCTTCAGATGTATAAAACTGATTTATTAGTTTGGGTTTGTATCTAGATATGTTATCTCTAAAGTCAGGTAAATCACGGGTATAGTATCTATAGCCAACATAAGCTGTCATAGATCCTAATATTGCAATTATTACAGATAGATAAAAGAAGAACTTAAATAATTTTCTCAACATAGCAAACTAATACAATTATTACCAATTTTATGTACTATAACAAGAAAGTAAGTAAATTTTTTAACACTTAAAGTAAAGTACCTGCAATTATTTTTTTTTTAGATATACTATGAACCCCTATGAACAGCAATAAAGAAATAATAACAGTAGACAGCTTTGTAAGGTCACAGAAAAATCAAGAGTTAAAGGGGCTTCTCTTAAAGCTTAAAAATGAAATAAGAAAAGAGGATATCTTATGGGAGGATATCAAAGTTATTTTGAAAAGCATTCATGATTTTGATAAGCAGATACTTAAAACAATAATTCCCCTTATTATTGAAGAATAAAGTATTTCTTAAACTTACTTTTTATCAACTCTAACTGATGACTTATTCAAACAGTTTTAATAATATTTTAGATCTTATAGGCAGTACAAAAGTAATAAGGCTTTGCAGAGTAATTCCTGCAAACTATGCAACTGTTTGGGCAAAATTGGAACTTTTTAACCCAGGCGGGAGCATTAAAGACAGAATTTGTTTAAATATGTTAACTGCAGCTGAAAAACAGGGATTAATTAATCCAAAAACACACACCATAGTAGAAGCTACAAGCGGCAATACCGGTATTGGACTTGCTCTTACATGTAAAGTTAAAGGTTATAAGCTTATTTTGACAATGCCAGATGATATGAGTTATGAAAGAAAGCAGGTTCTTAGAGCTTATGGAACGCAGCTTATCCTTACACCAGCAAAGGATAAACTGAAGGGAGCTATGAAAAAAGCTGAGCAAATTGCAAGTGAATTACCAAATTCATATATGCCCAAACAATTTGAAAATCCTTATAATCCGCAGACACATTCTAACACCACTGCCACTGAATTACTCAGTCAGATACCTGGTAAAATCGATGCGTTTGTCGCATCCATAAGTACAGGCGGATCTATTACTGGTATTGGGCATGTACTTAGAAAAAAGTTTCCTAATATCAAGATTTTTGCGGTAGAACCTTATGAATGTGCAGTACTTTCAGGAGAAAAACCTCAAAATCACGATATTCAGGGTATAGGGCCAGGATTCATTCCAAAGGTATTAGACAGCGATATTTATGATGATATATTAAAAATTAAGAGTGAAGATGCAAAAGACTTTACAAAAGAAATAGCAAAAAAAGAGGGTTTATTAATAGGTGTGTCTTCTGGTGCTGTTGGTCTTGCGTCTAAAACTATTGCAAAAAAGCTGGGTAAGTCAAAACAGGTAGCAACTATCTTCAGTGATTCTGGCGAAAGATATTTAAGTACTGACTTATTTAATAAAAATTAAATGATTTGAATCAGTTACAATATATAAAATGCTTTATTATTGAGGTTGCTTTTTATTTGAAATCAGCAAAGTCGTATGCTATCTTCTTTTGATATAATAATTTAATAAAAAAACGGTAATAAGACATGATAAACAATCAGTTATTTAAAAATATTTTACTCTGGCTTGTAATATTTGTAGGTATTATTGCACTCTACCAGTTTGTTCAAACCCCAAGAGCATCTATAAAAGACATCCAGTTTAGCGAGCTTGTAGGTTTTATTAAAAATGGAGAAATTCATGAAGTAGAGTTTAGCGAGTTTGAGGTTAGAGGAAGCTTCTTAGATAAAAACCTCACCCCAAATAAGTTTAAAGCAGTTGGTCCTGCCACAGATGATATCATTAAACTTTTAGAAGAAAATAATATTTCCTTTAGTTTTGCACAAAAAAGAGAAAATACTCTTTCGCATATGCTACTGAACTGGGCTCCACTTCTTCTACTCATAGTAATCATGGTCTTATTTATGAGACAAATTCAATCAGGTGGTACAAAGGCGATGTCTTTTGGAAAAAGCCGGGCAAGATTGCTAACTGAAGACCAAAACAAAATAACTTTTAACGATGTTGCTGGAATCGACGAGGCTAAAGAAGAAGTAAAAGAGATTGTGGATTTTCTGAAAAATCCCAAAAAATTTACAGATCTTGGAGGAAGAATTCCAAAAGGAATATTACTTGTAGGGCCTCCTGGAACCGGCAAAACTCTACTTGCAAAAGCAATTGCCGGAGAAGCAGGCGTCCCGTTTTTTATCATTAGCGGAAGTGATTTTGTAGAAATGTTTGTAGGTGTTGGTGCATCGAGGGTAAGAGATCTTTTTGCACAAGCTAAGAAAAGCGCCCCCTGCATCATTTTTGTAGATGAACTCGATGCAGTAGGCCGGCACAGAGGAGCCGGACTTGGTGGAGGTCATGACGAAAGAGAACAAACCCTAAACCAGCTTTTAGTTGAAATGGATGGGTTTGAGTCTAACGAAGGAATAATCCTGATGGCAGCAACCAATAGACCCGACGTATTAGATCCCGCACTTCTCAGGCCAGGCAGGTTTGACAGACAGGTTATTGTTCCAAGACCAGACGTTAGAGGAAGGCAGGAAATACTAAGCGTGCATGTAAAAAATAATCCTCTTTCCGATGATATAGACCTTGATGTAATTGCAAGATCAACACCGGGTCTTTCAGGAGCAGATCTTGAAAATTTAGTGAATGAATCAGCTCTTCATGCTGCAAAAATCGGACACCATAAAATATCGATGGAAGATTTTGAATTTGCTAAAGATAAAGTTCTAATGGGAGTAGAGAGAAAAAGTCTTATTATAAGTGATGAAGAAAAAAAGATTACAGCATATCACGAGGGCGGCCACGCCCTTGTTGCAAAGCTTACTCCAGGATCAGACCCGATACATAAAATAACCATTATCCCAAGAGGACTGGCTTTGGGTGTCACACAATCACTACCAATTGAAGAAAAACATACAGTTTCAAAGTCATACCTAAATAAAACAATAATGGTTTTACTGGGCGGACGGGCGGCTGAGCAAATCATATTTAATGAACAAACAAGCGGTGCAGGCAATGATTTAGAAAAGGCAACCGATATTGCCAGGAAAATGATCTGTGAATGGGGAATGAGCGATGAATTGGGGCCGGTCAAACTAGGTAAAGCTGATGAGCAGGTTTTCTTGGGAAAAGAAATGCTTAGACATAATCACTATAGTGAAGCTACAGCAATGCAAATAGATTCTGAGATTAAAAGAATAGTTAGTCAAAACTACAATAAAGCTGCAAATCTTTTAAAAAGCAACATTAATCTTCTCCACAAGCTTGCCGAAATGTTACTACAGAAAGAGGTTGTTGACAGTAAAGAACTGGATAGTCTTGTTAAAGGATTCGAAGCCAGTAACAACCTGTTTGGCGAAACAGTTAGCACATAATCTGTTTTATTGTCCACTCATCTTAATAATTAGCTTTTAGTAAGTTCAGTATTTTTCATCCAGTAAAGTAGTTCTAAATAGAAGTATTGTAATTATTTTTTACTTATGAGTGATAATAAGAATATCAGCTTGGCAGATAATAACGATAAGCTAAATTCTAAAACCCTTATAATGGGTATTTTAAATGTAACGCCTGACTCATTTTATGATGGCGGCAAGTACAATACAATAAAGCAAGCTTTAATACATACAGAGCAAATGATCTCCGAAGGTGCGGACATTATCGATGTGGGTGGTGAATCAACCAGACCAGGTTCTAACTCTGTAAGCCAGAAAGAAGAACTTAGAAGAGTGATACCGATCATAGATGCGATAAACAAAAATTTTGAGATACCTGTTTCCATAGACACAACTAAATCTATGGTAGCAAGGCAGGCCTTAGATAGTGGTGCAACAATTGTAAACGATATAAGCGGCCTTAGCTTTGATCCTGCTCTGGCAGATATAGTTTCAAAATATGAAGCTCAGATCATTTTATGTCACACTTCATCAAGACCAGTTGATATGCAAAAAAAAACTTTATATGAGAATATTGTTGAAGATATATATACTTATCTAGAAAACTCTATTAAAATTTCAGAGGATTGCGGAATATTATCAGATAATATCAGTATCGATCCTGGTTTTGGATTTGGCAAAACCGCCAATCATAATTTATTATTATTAAAGTCGTTATCAAAATTTAAGAAACTTGATAAAAAAGTAGTTATTGGTACTTCAATGAAATCATTTATTGGTAAAATATTACAGTCAGATGATATAGAGCAGCGAATCCTGGGAACATTTGCAACTATTGTTATTTCAATATTAAATGGCGCAGATATAGTTAGGGTTCACGATGTTAAAAAAATGAAAGTAGCTGTTCAAATTGCTGATTCTGTAAGAAATGTAAACTAAACTAAAAATGTTTGAATTTGTTTCTAATTATAGATATATCCAAGACACAGTAGATATTGCTTTTGTAGCTATTATTCTCTACTTTATTCTTAGATTCATCGAAGGTACTAGAGCAGTACAGATGATTTTTGGACTCCTGTCACTAGTAATTATTTATTTTTTATCACAGAACTTCGATCTATTTACGATAAACTGGCTTTTAGGGAATTTCCTGAGTTTTATAATACTCATTGCAGTAATTTTATTTCAGCACGATCTAAGAAGAGTTTTAGCCGCTATAGGAAGAAGTCCATTTCTAATACATTTCCACTCAGTTAAATCTAATCAGAATATTCTAGATGAAATTGTAAAATCAGCTACTTACTTATCTAGCAATAAGATCGGGGGCCTGATTGCCATTGAGATGAACAACAACCTTGGCGACTTTATTGAAATAGGTACAAATATAGATGCAAAATTATCAACAGAGTTAATAGTAAGTATTTTCAATACCAGCTCTCCCATTCATGATGGCGCAATTATTGTTAGTAACGATAAAATCTTATCTGCAGGTTCATTTTTTCCTTTAGCAACTGATCCTGATCTGGATAAAGATTTGGGAACAAGACACAGAGCCGCCATCGGAATTACCCGAGAAACTGACTGTATTGTTGTTATAGTGTCAGAAGAAACATCAAAAATATCTTTAGCGTATCAGGGCGATCTTACCAGAGGACTGGATGCTGCATCTTTGAATCAAAGGCTTATTGAAATAATAGAGATAAAAAAATAGCAGACAATGAAAGACTATTTAACAACTAATATTGGTAAAAAAGTACTTGCTATAACACTGGCAATAATTTTATGGATTATAGCAAATTTTGAGCAGGATATAGAAAAGAACATTGAAATAGATATTCAATATAACGATCTTTCCCCTAATTTAATTATAAAGAGCGCTCCACCCGAATCACTTAATCTCAGGATAAGAGGTTCCAGGACCAAGCTGTCTATTTTAAAAACTGAGAATTACTCATATCCTATCTCTCTAAATAAAGTCGCCAGTGGCGTTTCTAAATTTAATATAATAACTGAACAAATAAGAATACCAGGTGTAAATATAATTAGCCTAAGCCCCTCTGAGATTAAGTTGGAAATAGACCAACTGATTACAAAAAAGGTTAAGATTAATCCCGATATAGGACTACCAGACATTGGTTTTAGTGTAGTAGGCAAACCAAAAGTCAAACCTAGCTCTGTGAAGATAAGCGGCCCGAAAAGTATATTATCTGAACTGAAGTTTATAAATACAGATGAGGTTAAAATAGAAGGAGAACAAACCAATTTTACAATCGAAGTTCCGCTTAAAACTAACAATCCGCTATTAAAAATACTAAGCAATGAGGAAATAGTAAAAATTACAATAAATAT
>SMWS01000110.1 GCA_004356685.1 Deltaproteobacteria bacterium | reverse complement strand
ATTATATGAATCAGGATAGGGATAACTCTCATCAATATCTAAGATTTTATGAACATCCCAAAAATCCGATCTCCATAAAACACTGGATGTGCTTAGATATATGAATTTCTTAACACCTTGTTTAACCGATTCATCTAATAAATATTTAGTAGCTTCGTAGTTATATTTAAAGAAATCTTCTTTTTTACCCCAATCTGATACGAAAGCGGCTAAATGGAAAACGGTGTCTGATCTATCGATAAACTTTTGAAACGAATGAAAATCTCCAAGGTCACCATATACTGTTTCAACGTCAATGCTTTCCAGATTTTTGAGGTTACTGGTTTTACGAACCAAACACTTAATATGGTAATTTTCTTTGGATAGTTTCTTTAAAAGCTTACCACCAATAAATCCTGTAGCTCCTGTTATTGAAATATTCATAAATATTGTCTTAAAATATTAAATAACTTGGTTCCAATAATTTAGTGCAACACACTAGCTAATACCTCATCTGATTTTTCCCAATCAAGTACTTTTGATCTATCATTTAATAAATCCTGTGCTCTTTTGAGTTGTTCATTATTCACAAGCGTAAAGTCAGTACCCTTGGCAAAGAACTGACGTATAAGACCGTTAGTATTCTCACTAGTTCCCCTCTCCCATGGTGATACCCTTATGAGCAAAATACACTTGTATGTAGAGTGCCCATTGTCAGTTGCAGATGCTCTGCCATCTCATTGCCCTGATCATATGTTAAACTGCGACATATATTACCAGGAAATCCTTTTATTGCATTAGCAAATGCTTTATGCACACTATTGCATCCAAACCTCTGAGAGGTACAAGAATAACGTATCTCGTACTACGCTCTACCAGTGTCCCGTGGTGTATTAAATCTTAGAGACCAAGATTAATGTTTATAAGTTTATCACCATTATTTTTTTAATTTTATCATCTTTACCATACTTAAAAGTAATTATTTCACATTCTTTACAATTGAATGCATGTAACAGGGGTCTTTTTACCCAGAATGTTGTTCCTGGAAGTCCTGTTAACATAGTGGGTATTCCAATAGGTTGGTCGCTGTCTCTCCACGCCACTCCACCAACAGTTGGCATATATCCTTCAGTCATGTTTATCCCGCATTTTGGACATTTTGGGGTATTTCCTCCTAAATCCATATCTGTCGTAGGTTTTACAAGGTTTTGAGGATGAGGTTTTTTGTATGAATTATAAATATAATAATAGAATCCAATACCTGCTAATAGAATTAAAAAAGCAACAATAAGAGTCATAAGAAGTAAATATCTGCTTATTTCTATCCCATCGGGTATTGAACAATCACTTGGATTACTTGGTGAATAAATTATTGCCAGCTCATCTCGAATTCCTATTGAATAATACGTGTCCTTTGACACCCCAAATTCACATATAACATATTTTTTTGCAACTGTATTAAAACCAACATAAAACCTATAATTTTCAGTATTATCTGTAATAAATAGTCTTAGGATTTTACGTTCATTTATTTTTATTTCTTTATTCTTCAGCCGTGCTGTCTTTAATACACCATTTTCAGACAAATTCTGGTAATGAAAATATTCCCCATAATAGTTATATATCATCCATATTGGGACTATGGTTAACAATATTGCAACTAATAATGGCAGTATGATTTCTTTAGATTTGTAGATACTCATGAAATATTACAAAACAAATAGTTTGATGGAGCATTTTAATCATAGGCTATCTACTAATCAATCTATTTTGTGAAACTAAAATAAAAGTAAATAGTTTATATATGCACAAAATGAATTAGGAGGTAAGACAAATGAGAAAATTATTATATTTAGGCAGTTTATTGAGTTTGCTTATTTTGCTAAATACGAATATATCCATAGCAAAAGATAATCATTACAATGGGCATAAGAATCAATTCAATAAAAGCGGTCATGTAAAGTATCCACATGCAAAAAAACAACTTAAGCATGATTATAACCACAAATCAGGCTATAAACATTACAAATACAATAAAAATAAACATCAAAATCATAGTGCTTATAATGATCGCCATAAAAGACACAACGGCCACAATTATTACGCTTATAATTCAAATCATTATGGGTATAATAATCATTCAAAACATCGCTACTATAATAATTACAGGAAGCATCATAGACCTTATCACTACAAACACAACTATAACCACCATGCATCAAATCATGGTTATGCCTACTTTAATTTGTTCCCTCATTTTTTAGGATACTTCTACTATTAATTAATTAAATTAGATAGTAGTTTGCTTGAAGATCTTAAAACCCTCTCTTTGAGAGGGTTTAATTATGCTGATAATCAGATGTATCTCAATTAAGCCTTATAGAAATATCTTCAATATGATCAAACGATTCGGCTACTGCTGCTTTGCAGGCCCTTGCATAATCCTTAGGAAGTTCGTCTTTTAATAAGTCCCCTTCATTTAAATAATGATACAATTCCCCATAATGTCTTAATTCATTTGGAGCAACTCTCTTGGTAATGTGCCAGTGTCTAAGATCCTCGGTTCTTGATATACCCATTGCGCCAATCATTTCGGCTACACTCTCAACTGTCTCAGCATGATAAGATGCTACCCTATTTTTTTTATCCGATACTACCAGTCCAGCCACGAGGTTGGGATTTTGGGTTGTAACCCCAACAGGACAATGGTTTGTATTGCAACGAAGAGCCTGAATACAACCAAGAGCCATCATCATAGCTCTTGCTGAATAACAAATATCTGAGCCGATACATAGCTGTTTTATAATTCCAAATCCTGAAGCAATTTTACCGCTTGAAATAACTTTTATCTTATCTCTAAGAGAAAACCCTACAAGTGCATTATGAACAAATATGAGACCGGCAATTAAAGGCGTTCCTATATGATTTGAAAATTCCAGTGGGGCTGCCCCGGTTCCACCTTCTCCACCATCAACATTTATAAAGTCAGGATAAATTCCTGATTTGTGTATAGCCTTACAAATTGCTAGAAATTCTCTTCTCTTTCCAACACAAAGTTTAAAGCCTGTAGGCTTTCCTCCAGAAAGATCTCTTAATTTTTTCACAAACTCTAAAAGTCCTAGCGGGGTTGAGAATTCCTTATGTGCCGGTGGTGAAATGACATCTTTTCCTAATGGCACATTTCTAATCTCACTAATCTCTTTTGTTATCTTTGCAGCAGGAAGAATTCCTCCATGACCTGGTTTTGCACCCTGCGAAAGCTTTATTTCAATCATCTTGACCTGATCCATCTTAGACTGTTCTGCAAACTGTTTAGGACAAAATTCACCTTCTTCAGTTCTGCAACCAAAATATCCAGTACCAATCTGCCAAATTAAATCACCTCCTCTCTGATGGTACTGACTAATTCCGCCCTCCCCAGTGTTATGTGCAAAGTGACCTATTTTAGCGGCTTCATTAAGTGCCATTATAGCATTGCTACTAAGCGCTCCAAAACTCATAGCAGAAATATTAAGAATACTTGCCGAATAGGGTTTTTTACACTGCGGACCCCCCACTATAATCCTCAAATCTTTCATATCAACATGAACGGGATTTAATGAATGATTTAACCATTCATAACCAATTTCATAAACATCCTTTTGTGTTCCAAAAGGTAAAGTATCCAATTGTTTTTTAGCCCTTTGATATACAATAGATCTCTGCTCCCTGCTAAAAGGAACTCCATCAGAATTTGATTCAATAAAATACTGGGTAATCTCGGGTCTTATCATTTCTAAAATGTATCTTGCATGGCCAACAATGGGAAAGTTTCTTAGTACCGAATGCTTCGTTTGAAAAAAATCCCAAAGCCCAAGAACTATTAAGGGAATAACTATAATTAAACTCAATAAAACTTTAGGATTAAATAGCCCAGCCACCATTATTAACCCTAAAACCAATATTGAAACTACTATAAAGTGTTTTCTCACAGAACTATGCTCCTATACTTAATTAAAATAATATTATAATCAAATAATATATATTAATATAAAGTAAATAATGTCTAAATTATTCTAGACAAACAAATAACTATTTTAATACTGATTCAACTAGACTTAAGTGGGGCCACAGCAAAATTAACACCAAATCTCTTACACCAATATTACAATAGATCGGTATACATTTAAATCCAGATCATCGGGAAGATAATAATTTTGATCACCTATATTACCCTTAATTGATCCTAATGAGATAAATTTCGAGTTCTTAACTGTCTCATTATCATTTGCATCATCAATCACTGAAATATATACAACTACATCCGGGCCGTTTGAAACCTCAAAATCAGTAAACCTGAGTATACGTTTGCCTTCTGGTAGTTTGTAAACAGTGGCTGTACCCTTTGCCGGATGTGCTACTTCATGAAAGTTGCCTAAGTATAATACTTGTGGTTTATCAGTTTTTTTGTCAGCATTATTCAGTTGTACTACTGGGAAGCTCTCATTAACTTTAGCATCAATTATTTATCTTTCGGGACGAAAAAGATACCAAACGGTGTCGATAATTACTAATAAAATTATAACTATTTTGGATTTATTCATTAAAGTTTCTCCTTAGATAAATTTTAATTTTTTTTATGTTATATATTACAATCTATTCTATCTTAACCTGATGATCACTTCTTGATCGGTATGGTTATGATAAGAGATAGGATTTAACAAAGTAGATTCCATTATTCTATACGTATTATTCAAAATATTAGATAAAATAAGATAGTGTATCTCATTGATATTAATAAAGTATTGTATACTTGGGTATAGTATATAAGAAATCTCTTTTATATTTCTGCAAAAAGGAATATAATATTAAATATTATATTTATTACTTTACTTATATAAAAAAGGATATAGGGAGTGAACGTTCTTGGATAATTTATTAGAGGTTTGCACGGATTTTCCAGAAATGACATTAAGACCAGGAGAATGCCTTTTGGAAGAAGGTGGAAAATCAGGATTACTTTTTGTACTGATAGAAGGTGAATTTGAGGTAGTTAAAGACGGTTTTCAAATTAACAAAGTATCTGAGCCAGGCTCCATTTTTGGTGAAATTTCTGTTTTGCTCGATATACCCCATTTAGCAAGTGTAATGGCATTATCAGTTTCTCGGTTACATGTGATCGATAATCCTAAGGGATTTATAAGATCGAATATAGATATACCTATTCTACTGTCTTCCGTACTTGCACAAAGGTTAAATGGAGTAACATCATATCTTTTTGAGTTAAAGAACCAACTTGGAGATGATTTTGATCAATTAGTAATAGTCGATCAGGTTTTAGAAACGTTAGTAGATTGAGAACAAAAACATTTACTAATATAGATAGATTATCTTTTTAAAAACGAATCATTTATCTCACACATATTATCAAATTGGAAATGTAATTTTAAATTTGGTGCCTTTTGTTTTATCAAGCTCAATAGATCCTTTTAATTGTTGTGTTAGAACAGATACAAGGTTCAATCACAAAGTAGATGAATTACGAAAATCTAAATTTTCAGGTAAACCAATACCATTGTCATTTACAATGAGCGCTCGGGTATTTTCACTATCCAAATTAAGAGAAGCTTGTATTTGATAATCAGAAACTCCTTTTTCAACACCTCCTATTTTTGGAAAGGCATATTTAAATGAGTTTGTCACAAGTTCATTGATAATTAATCCGCAATGAATAGCATCATCAGCGCTTAATGAGACTAAATTTATATCTAATATTACTTTAATATCCTCTGGATCATAACCAAACGAATTGTAAAGATTAGATAAAAGCGTTTCTACATATTTTGAGAAATTAACATTATTTAGATCAGCTGATCTGTATAAGTGCTCATGAATAAAAGCTATAGATCCAATACGGTTAGTACTATCTTTCAAACACTCAACAGCTTTCTTATCACTTGTATATTGAGCCTGCAACATCAATAAACTAGAAACAATTTGCAAATTGCTCTTAACCCTGTGGTGTATTTATTTAAGAAGAATATCTTTTTGTCTAAGTGCAGACTTAAGCTGTTCCTCCATTTTCTTTCTTTCGATTGAAAACAGTATTGATTTTAATAATAGTTTGTTGCTGTCTGTCTGACTTTTAATAAGATAATCCTGAGCACCTAGCTTTAGCGACTGAATAGCTAATTGCTCATCATCATCTCCTGTAAGGATAATAATGGTAAGCTCGATGTAGAACTTGATACTTTATTAAATGTATCCAAACCGGAGCTATCCTGCAGATCTAGGTCTAAAAGCACTACATCTACATCATTATTTTTCAGCTCTGCTAAACCATTTTCTAAATTTGTAAATGATATTAATTCGTATTTTAAACCCTCCGACTTTGACAAAACCGTCTTTAACATTGAAGAATATTCAATGTTGTCTTCAATAATTATAACTCTGGTCTTGTTATTATTCATTAATATTAAAACGCATTACACATATATTATTTTTACTTAAAATTTATGATTATTTTAATAATTATATTCCTAAAATAATTTTTGTTTAAATTCTTAAATGCTCTCTAAATAAAATTATTGCCTGCAATGGGTTATATCCAAAATCTTGGACCGTATAAGAAAAGCATATGAATAATAATATGAAATATGATATCAATTTATCAGGAGTTGTTTTATAGTTATAGAACTAAGAAAGAAAAAAGAAATAAAATGCAAATAATAAAACTAGTAATTCTCAGATCAGATCTCTAACATCAATCTTATATTCAGGGGCTATTTCTTTAAGAAGATTTTTTATAGTATCAAGATTTGAGTTTTCAAAAAGTCCTCTTTCTTCCGTACTATGGTTTGTTGTATCAAGAATCCCTTTGGATAAAACCAGTAAACCACTACATTCAAATGTGCCCATATCGCCTTCTTTACTACTGCCTTTTAACTTCCTTGTATCTCTTAAAAAAACAAATACTCTGAACTTTCCGTTTTGTTTAAGAACTATTATATTTTGTGTATGAAAATGAGGGTTTAAAGATCTCCAGTTTTGGATTATCTGATCTGTTTTTTTATTAATAGATTTGACTGATTCACTTTCTAGTATAAACAAAGGCAAATAATATTGTGGCTTATAAACTCTGGTCTCCGAATCACTGAAAATCATGTCGTGATCAGAAATATTCATATCCTCAACAGGTAATTTCTCTGTAGTTCCCTGAAGGTGTAAATGAGAAAGGATTGATGCTCCGGCCTTACCATTAAAAATAGCTTTGAAGACGCCATTTGTTTTTTCAACAAAATCTATCATAGACAAGATCAAGGTTGAATCATAATTTTGCGGTTTATGTTCTTCACTCATTATCGTGAAATGGTTATCTGTAATCGGGACAAAATTTGCTCCACAATAATATTTAATTCCCGATAGATTAATAGGGAATAGTATCTCTATAGAGTTTTGAATATCTATATTCTGACTGCATAAATAGCACGGCTTTTCATTGTCGTCTCTATTGATAAGTAATTCTTGATCAATATCTGTGTTTATAACACCTCTTTCTATAAGTAAATCATGGTTTAATCTAAGTTCCCTGTTGGGATTCCATTGTAAACAAAAATTGATACCTGTTTCTTTATCTAATAAGTATTTAGATTTTTTCTGTTTATCACAAACAGGGTCGGATAGTACAAATCCACTTTGTACTTGTTGACGGAAAAGTGTAATTAATGCCGAAGAAAGACTTTTCGCTTCAGAAATTAATTGAAGCTTATCAGATATAAATTCCTTATTATAAGGATTGGCGCCAAGTATTTCATTTGCAATATCTTGTTCTCGCTTATTAAAATTCAGATCAGAATATTTTGAAGATATTAAGTTATTCATAATTACATATTAAATTAGAAGTAGAGCTCGAGAAATACTAAGAGAAGAAACAATATATTTATGAATAATTAATACAAAAATATCAATAAAAAGATGTTAAGAAAAAAAGGGAAACACCTATATCAGGTGTTTCCCAAAATATAAATTATAACAAACAAACTTAATCAAGAAGATATAATTTCACCATCTAACCAGCTGCT
>SMWS01000109.1 GCA_004356685.1 Deltaproteobacteria bacterium | reverse complement strand
ATCTTTTAAACCTCCCCCCCCATAATCAAACAGTGATTTGTCTTTTAGTAATAATGAATTTACAAGGCTAAAGGCTACAACATGAGGCAGATGACTTACGTGTGCAAAAATCTCGTCGTGCTCGCTTGGCTTCATCTGAATAACCCTGCTATTTGCAAGCTCCCATAATTTTGTTACTTTTTGTACTGCCTCACCCGGAGTTTTTTTTGTAGGAGTAATAATCGTTATTTTATTTGTAAACAGCCCCTGCTTTAAATTTTGTACCCCAGATTTTTCTGTTCCTGCAATTGGATGACTTCCAACAAAACTGAAATCACAATTTTGCTCTATGTCTGCTACAATACTTGCTTTTACACTTCCAGTGTCAGTAACTATAGTGCAATCTGAAACTTTTAAAGACAGGGCTACTTTTGTGATAGTACTTATATAAGTAGCTAGAACCACTATATCACAGTCATATACACTATCATCATCGGTACTACTACATGCCTTATCGATAATCCCTTTTTGTAGGGCTACTTCTATTGAGAGGGGATCATTGTCCACACCAATTATCTTGCCCACACCCCCGGACTTTTTTAAAGCCCAGGCAAGTGACCCTCCAATAAGTCCAAGTCCAATTATTGTTATCTTTTCAAATTGCATATATCTAAACTACTTGTTAACTATTTTTTTTAAAGCCTCAATAAACCTCTTGTTTTCGTCCATAAGACCAATGCTTATTCTAAGATGAGTTTTTAGCCCATACCCCCCCACCGGCCTTACAATCACACCCTCTTTTAGAAGCGCATTATATATTGCCGTAGGGTCTGCTCGTAAATCTATTAATATGAAATTAGTATAAGAATCAAAATACTTTATCCCCAGTTTTCTAAACTCACTTTGCAGAAAATGCTTTCCCTCTTTATTTATTTCTCTCGAATTTATAACATGCTCTGTATCACTTAAAGCTGATATGCCTGCAGCCTGGGCTAGAGAATTTACATTAAACGGCTCTCTTACTCTATTCATATAAGATATTATATCGGCTGAAGCAGCTCCGTAACCAAGTCTCAGGCCAGCGAGTCCGTATATCTTAGAAAAAGTTCTAACCGTAATAATAGAAGCTCTGGTTTTGTGATAATCTAAAGAATTAGGATATTGTTTGCTCTCTACATATTCAAAATACGCCTCGTCAACAAGAATAATTATATCCTCAGGAACCTTCTCTAAAAACCACTCAAACTCATCTTTTGTAACCATTGTGCCAGTTGGGTTATTAGGATTTGCAATGAATATCATCTTGGTTTTAGAACTGATTCGGCTATGCATATCCTCTAAATCATGAACAAGTTCTGGCATAGGAGATAGTACAGCTACTGCCCCTATAGCTTTTGTGACAAGTGGATAAACTATAAAGGCAAACTCCCCCATAATAGCTTCATCACCGGGCTTCATAAAGGTCCTTGCGGCTATTTCAATTACATCATTCGACCCGTTTCCCACAATCAGGTTTTCGCTACTGAGCCGCAACTTCGCCGCAAGTTCGTTTTTTAAGTAAAAAGAGTCTCCATCGGGATACCAGTTAATCTCCTGCAGCCTGTCTCTCAGTGCACCGATTGCCTTTGGAGAAGCTCCCAGAGGATTTTCGTTTGAGGCAAGTTTTATAGCTCCGGTGATACCAAGTTCTCTCTCTAACTCTTCTACTGGTTTGCCGGGAAGATAGGGTACTAAATCCCTAACATATTCATTAGGTTTCAAAAAAACCCCCAAAAATATTTTACTTAGACTTTTCCTTTAGGATATGAACCCAGGATTTTCAGAAATATGCAGCTTTTGCTGACATTTCCTAAAACCTCCTGAACAAGATTTTCAGAACTATGGCCTTCAAAGTCAACAAAAAATACGTATTCCCAGGATTTTTTCCTTGTCGGACGCGACTCAATTTTTGTGAGATTGATATTCTCATTGTCAAAAGGCAAAAGAGCGCTGCTAAGTGCTCCCGGTTCATCTTTAAGGGAAAATACAATAGATGTTTTATCACTACCGCTGGGCTTGTTATCCTGATAACCAATTAGAAAAAACCTTGTTGTGTTATTTGGATAGTCTTCAATACTGCTTTCGACAATTTTTAAATCATAAATCGATGTATTAAATTCTCCCGCAATTGCAGCGATATGCTCGTTTTCTGAAGCAAGCTGCGCAGCTCTAGCAGTGCTTGAAGTCTCTTTGTAATCAACATTGTTAAACCTCCTGCTAAGCCACTTTCTGCACTGTCCAATTGCCTGAGGGTGCGAAGCCACTACTTTAATATCATCTATGTTACCTGATCTCGACAGCAGACTATGACTTATCCTTTCATAATATTCGGTGCAAATTTTCAGATCTGTATCTAAAAATTTATCCAGCACATTAGCAACCGACCCTTCGGCAGAGTTTTCTACTGGAACCACACCAAAAAGGTTTTTACCTTTTTCCACATCTATAAATACATCTTCTATTGTAACAACAGGATTTATACTTACAGACATACCCAAAATCCTTGTCGCAACCTGGTGAGAATAACTACCTTTAGGACCAAGTACGGTAAGGGCTATAGGTTTTTGTATTGCCCGGCAAACAGAGATTATTTGTTTAAAAACAGATTTTACAAGGTCAGAACTTAAGGGACCTGAGTTTAAAGATTTAATCTTTTGCAGTACTTGTTTTTCTCTTACCGGGTCGTAAACCTTAAAAGCATTTTTTTGTTTAAATTCACTTACTTTTAAGGCAACTCCTGCCCTTAGGTTTAGAAGGTCTAATAATTTTCCATCTATCTCATCAATCTGATCTCTGAGGACTTCTAACTGTTTTTTGGATGACATATTGAAACTAACTAAAGATAAGTAAAACCAATGATAGCTATCCAAAAATAATAAGTCAAATCGAATGCTTACTTGAAATAGGTGACCGGTTAAGAGAAATCACAAGAAGAAAATAAGTTATTAATTAGTTTAATATCTAATAAACTTATATTGCTTGCTGTTTGGAACTAAAAGTTTTTCTGTACCTGCGGGTTTTATTCCTTCTTTGTTTTACATCACGATCATTAACATTTTTTAGCAGCTCTGGTTTTGCAAGGCTTCCGACAATTTTTCCGGCAACATTACCTCTGGGATCTTTACTTAGAAAACTTTTTAGGTAAGCGTATTTTTTCCCTTTTACTTCCAGCCTGTAAAACAGGTCTATGCTTCCTTTGGATAGTCTCCACAGAGGAGGAGTAGAACCCTTAATCTTTACCCTTATATCTTCATTATCAAACATCAGTTCATTAATAAGGGTTTTGTCCTTGTAAATCTGTCCCTTTAAATTCGACTTTAGATCCATTAGCTGAAATTTAAAGTTGTTTATATCAATTTTAATTATATCTAAATCATCAATATTAAAATTAAAATCACCGCTATTGTTCTCACCAAGTGTTATGTTGCCGCTCAGCAGTCCCGCTAACTCAACACTTTCTTTCAAACTCTTTGAATATACCCTCCTTATTTCATCTATATCAATTTTTTCGATATTAAGCGAAATAGATTTTAGATTATTTGTGTCTTTTAAAATAACCAGATTACCAAATGCTTTGCCTTTAAAAACTTTTATATCATACTCTACGTTAATATCACCGGATAGAAGAGACAGAATCGAGGGCTTTAGTATGGCTTTAGATACAATAATTTGCTGGTCTTCATTCTTAGTAAGTTTTAAGCCGCTGATCTCTATCTTAAGTAGCGGCATAATACTGATTTTTTCAATCTCGGCATCAAAATCAGTGTTTTTTTCTATTTCAAAAATAACCCTTCTCTTAAGACTCTCATTTGGAAATTCTATGTAGAAAAAACTTAAGAAAACAAAAACAAATGTAATTGCAAATAATATTTTTTTATTTTTAATAATAGACATTTAATATTAACCTACATCCTTAAATTCAAAAGTAGACACCATAAAGAATAAATCAACCAAATCACTGCTATCAAAGCGAGTCCTCACCCGCAGTCCTTTTACCTTTAGATAAGAAGTTTTTGACTTTGACTGAAACGCGTAAAGAACATCTATCATCTTGCCGAGTGGAATCTGCTTAATAGTAACGTCCACACTTTTCTCATTATAAATCTCTTCTGTATCTTTATTCCTCTTATTTTTATCTTTAATCGAAAATTTTTTCCTGTCTATATTTTCTTCAAGCAGTATTTTTTCAATAGTAGATATTAATGGCCCTTGTTTGGGATTTTCTTTGATCAGCATTTTTAGTTGCTTGCTGGATATAGCATACTCTGTCTTCAGTTCATAAACCCTTTGCAAATCATTTTCTAATACCAAAACCTTTTTTTCTAAACTGCTTACTGCAGAGGTAAAGGAAAACACGGTTAAATAAATTAGTACTGCCGCAAAAATACCCAAACACCCAAAAAGTATATACCTATCTCTTTCAGTAATCTCACTTACATTGATCTTGCCTAGTAATGTTTTTTTTATATCTGCAAAAAAATCTTTAATATTTGAAAAGTCCATTATTTTATTACAAGTGATATCTCAAATTTGATTTTATCAAGCGCAGAGCCGGCTGAGCTCCTGACCACTTTTTCAAAAAACCCAGAGTCGTTCAGAGCTTTTTCCACCTTGGCTATATCATCATAGGATTTACTTCTTCCTTTGAGTCTAAGAGACAAATCGCCGGTAAATTTAAGCTCATCAAATGTAACAGAGCTGTTAGCAGGAACTATCGTAGATAAATTTCTCATAATGTCCAAAGGTGTTTTACCAGATTTTATACCAACTATAAGATCAAGTTCACCACTTACTTTTTTTACCTGATTTTCCATGTAGTCAACAGGCCGGACAAGAACTTTAACCTCGGGAAATACTTCTTTAACACTCCTCTCAATCTGCGCATTAAGTCTTTTTATTTCACTATTAACCCTTATGTAATTAATACCGTTTCTAATAAGTATTAATAAAAAAAGTGCACAAAGAAGCATAGCTGGCACTAAAAGTGCTTTTCTAATCTCTTCGTCCTTCGATGTAAATTGATATTCGTCTTTTCTAAAATTCAGTTTTCCGCTGCCACTGTCGCTTCCATATAAGGCAAGTGCATAACTGTTTAAATAAACAGCAGATTTTTGCTCGCCCAAATCTGGAATATATACAATGCTCACATCTTTGTTAATATCGTTGTTAATTTGATCCACTAATCCAGGAAAGGTTGCTGCGTCTCCTGCAAGTATCACATTTTCAATACCCTTTTTAGAATCGAATTCAAAAAACTTCAAAGTCTTTTTTATTTCACTAAAAAGAAAAGTGAAGGCTTGTCTCAAAACTTTATCGTCTGTGTCTGTAAATCCCTGTAAAACCTTTTCTTTTGAAGTCTTAGGGTCCAGGCCGGAAAGCTCTGAATACTTGTTTATTATGGATTCAAGCCCAGCAGAGGACGACCTTACTCTTGTAATACCATTTTCATTAAAAAGAGTAAAATTTGTTGCAACCTGCCCAATTGATAATAATACAAAGGGCCTCTCAGTTTGAAAATGGTCTGATAAAGCATGGAGCGCAAATGGCGAATATGTTATTACCCTTGGGCTTATTCCACCCTCTTCAAAAATGGCAAGCGTATCAGCCACCTCCTCTTTTTTGAACATGCAGACAAGCGCATCTGCCCCGCCATCTTTACTGCCCACTAAGTGATAAGAATTTATCTTATCTTCTGTTTGCAGTGTTGAAGCATTTTCGAGCTCAAAATTATAAACCTGGTCAATTTTCTTTGCCTCGCTGAAAGGAAAGCTTAGAATCCTCATAGAAACAGGGCTACTCGGAATGGACACCGCTATGTCTGTTTTTATAGACTCTTTTTTCAGATGATAAGAGAGCAGGTTTGTTATAGACTGTCCATCATCTGGTATATCAATATCTATAAACCGAATTAATTCAGTTTTTCTAAAACCACGCTTAATAACACAAAGCCTTATTTTTGAGCCATCAAGGTCTACGCCTATAAACTTTCCTATCATTTTTTAAGTAGTTTCCTTAAAAACAAGATAAAATAATGTAATGATCATTCAAAGTCAACATCTATTTATTCTAAACCGCCCTTGCAATAGTTAATGCAAAAACATATTTAGCGCCCGCCTCTATAAGCTGCTTTGAACATTCTCTTATAGTTGAGCCGCTTGTATAAACATCATCAAGCAGTAAAACCGTTTTTCCTGAAAACATTTTTTTATTAGAAACATGGAATGAATTTTTTACATTTTTAGCCCTGGCAACAAAATTACTCATATCTACTTGCGGCTTTGTATACTTAACTTTTTTTAGAGAAAACAAGTCAAGACGCACACCTAAATTCCCTGCCAAAACCTTACCTATAAGCACTGTTTGATTATAACCCCTCTCTTGTAACCTCCTGATATGTAAAGGCACTGGCACTATGATATCAAACCCACTCAGATCAGAAGGAAATCTATCTATTACTAAATCTGATAAAAAATCTGCTATATACATTTTGGAACTATATTTAAAGTAGTGTAATAAGTCCCTTAGTTTGTCTTTATATAACAGTACTGATCTTACTTTTAATAAACTCTCTGTATTACTTATACAATTGCCGCATAAATGTAATTTTTGCTCACTTAAACTAGAATATGGAACCCCACAAACATCACACACCCTAGCGTTATCTATAAAACTAAAAGCCTCAGAACAACTCCTGCATATGATGGTTTTCTCTAAGCTATTATCACATAATAAACAGATTTTGGGAAATAAGATGTCAATCATAAAATCTTGACATTAAGTAATGAGGTTAAACCCTCATCGGCATTATTACAGAAATATACTCTTGCTCACCCATGGGCTTAATCAGTGCCGGGCTTAGTTCATCTGTTATTTCTATAACTACTTGCTCGGTGTCTATTGCCTCCAGCACATCCATCAAATAAACAGAGTTAAACCCGAGTTCAACGGGATCATCGGTATATTCTACATCAATCTCTTCTTTTGCCTCACCAAGCTCTGGTGTTACCGAAACAAGCTGTATCTTGGAGCTACTTAAATTCATTTTGATACTCTTTGTTTTTTCTGAAGAAAGCACAGAAACCCTTCTTACTGCACCATTTAAAACTTCCCTATTTACAGTAAACGAAAATTTAGACTGCTCGGGAATTACCTGTTTATAATCTGGATATTCGAGTTCTATAAGCCTTGAAAATAGTTTAATATTACCGGACTCCGCAATAAAAAAATTGTTCGAAACCGATATTTTAATATCTCCGTTCCCGCTACTTTTTAGTAATTTTCTTAGCTCAACCACGCCTTTTCTAGGTAGTATAATTCCCTCGTTAAATCCCAAACCATTTTCAAATTTCTTTTCTACAAAAGACAGTCTGTGTCCGTCGGTACCTATTACCCTAAGAAGACCATCTCCGTGGGGTTCAAAGTACAGGCCTGCTAAATTGCGTCTTAAGTCATCGGTTGAAACCGCAAAAAATGTTTTAGCTATCATGTCATCCAAAGAAGATGCCTGCACGCGTACTTGCTGCTGTAAATCCTGCGTTGGTAAGGACGGGAAATCTCTTGCGGGCAAACCCGCAAGTTTAAAGCTCACACCTCCACTTAATATTTGCACCCAGCTGTTTTCCAGCTCTTCAATCTCTATTTCACCACCATGTATTTCTCTTATAATTTCAAACAGCTTTTTTGAGGGAAGCGCAATCTTTCCCCCACTATGCACTAAGGCATCGCACTTAGTTTCAAGAGTGTTTTCTAAGTCAGTGGCAGTAACTGTAATCAGGTTGTCATTTGCAGATATAAGCAAATGAGAAAGAATTGGCATAGTAATTCTTCTTTCTGAAATTCCCTGTACAATTGAAAGCGTCTCTGACAACTTAGTGGCATCACAAACAAACTTCATATTTCACACTCCTAAATAAATATATAGTAATATATAGAAGTAGTAGTAACAGGCCCTGTGAAATTGTTAATTAGTAGTATAACTATTTAAGATCACACATGTTTTAGTGTTACTAAACTGTTGATAGATATTAAACATTGTAAACATCCATATACAAGTGTTTTTAAAAAAATTACATATAGGTTTTTATTAACATTTTATACACATAATATCAACCCCTTAGAGACTCTAAGGTTCTTGACAGGGAGTTGATCGTATTTTTTATAGATAGATCATCTTTTATGAGGTTTTCTATCTTCTTTACAGCGTGAATGACTGTTGAATGATCTTTTCCACCAAACTTTTCACCGATCTCTGGATATGAAGCCCCGGTGTACCGTCTTACCAGATACATAGATATTTGCCGTGGAAAAGCGATATTCTTTTGTTTTTTGCTAGATTTTATATCATAAATCTTTATACCGAAGTAGTTTGATACCTCTTTTTGAATAGTTTCTATACTCAGGACTTTTCTATCATCATTTTTAAGGATATTTTTTAACACTTGTTTTGCAAGGTCTATAGTAATTTCAGAGTTGAGTAGTTTTGCATATCCAATTATGTTTATTAATGTGCCTTCTAGTTCCCTTACGTTGGATATAATATTTTGGGCTAGAAAATTAGATACCTCGTCGGGGATTATAATGTTTTCTGACTCTGCCATTTTCTTTAAAATTGCAATTCTGGTTTCAATCTCCGGTGGCTGTATATCGGTTATAAGACCCCACTGAAATCTAGAGCGCAATCTCTCTTCGAGATAAGACATATCCCTTGGAGTTTTATCGCTTGTAAGAATTATCTGTTTTTTCGATTCATAAAGCGCATTAAATGTGTGGAAAAACTCTTCCTGAGTACTTTCCTTGCCAGCTATAAACTGTATGTCATCTATAAGGAGAACGTCACAGCCCAATCTATATTTATTTCTAAAATCCTGCATCTTGTTTGATTTAATGCTGTTTATGACCTCATTTGTAAAATGTTCTGCAGATATGATGCATACTCTTGATAGGTTAGATGTGGCTTTAGAGATATGATTTCCTACGGCATTAAGAAGATGGGTTTTTCCAAGGCCAACACCTCCATAAATAAAAAGCGGATTGTATGATTCCCCAGGCTTGCGCGATACAGCTAAAGATGCTGCGTGGGCAAACTGGTTGCTGGGTCCTACAATAAAATTCTCAAATGTGTTATTTGGATTTAGAAATCCTGAAAAAAAAGTAAGTGAACTCGTGTTTTTTACGGGACGAGAAACACTGAGAGCTTCGTTTGTCTTTGCAAATTTCTTGTTTTCTGTCTGCTCAGATTCACATATTATCTTTACCACTATATTTTTAGAGTAGATTTCTCTTACGCTTTCAACTATAAAATCTACATAATGGTTGTTTATCCAGTCCCTATCGAAGCTGCTATTAGCTTTTAAAACTATTTCCCCAGAATTTTGAGAAACGACTTTAAGTGGTGAAAACCAAAAATATACCTGAGGATTGGATTTCTTTTTGATCCGGTCTAATACTTCTTCCCAGTCTATGTTGCCGGGTATGTCAGAAGCCCTACGTATATTATTTGTAGTATCGGAATACGATTTTGTTTCAAAATTCGAACCAAACTCAGCCTGAAACTTCTTTTCCACTACTCCTCCTTGTATTATAAAAATGATTTATTATAAAAACTACATGATAAAAACGCCAAACAATCGCATGCTCTAACTTACATTATAATATCCATTTGCATCGGATACTTATCAAAAGAGACTTTCAAATTTATTACACCCCGCAACAAGATAGAATTAAATCCTAACAGATTCGAAAAAGTGTTGTCAAGAAACTTTTCAAGTCTGAGTATTTAATATGACTTATAAACAAAAGCATAATAAATCGCAATATGTCTTTTGTAATAATTATTTATTGATGATTAATTATTCCATATT